>CAZMCX010000131.1:0-1529 GCA_964565125.1 uncultured archaeon | reverse complement strand
TTAACATTTTTGGCGCTTCGCGCCAATAGTGTTGCGTTAGATTCTTGAGTCAAACAAGCATAATATTCTTTTCTTTATCAAAAAATGGCTGGTCAGCTGTTGAAGACATGTCAATAATTTTCAATCGTTTATGACCTAAAAAAATGTTATTATTGTGCCATTCACCAAAACTGTCTGGTCCTCGATGTTCTAATGTATTTACAGCATTTTGTGCAGACAAAATATCATCATTAGTAAATTGACTGTTAGACTTTATCCACCCAAATATTCCACACATACAATTATTTATAATTTTCTAATTCTAATTCTAATATTTTACCTAAACTATTATTTTGTAAAATATACTCACGCGCTTTATGCCCTAAACCTAATTGTGCTTCTTCAACTCTTACCAACTCCTGAATTCCTTGTCGCAAACTGACAGTATCAGTCTGAACCAAATAACCAGTGTCTTGATGTTTAATAATATTATTAACGCCCCCAACATCAGTTACCAATATCGGCAGACCACAGGCCATCGCCTCAAGCAACACCTTTGGATTGCCCTCATACCAGCTCGGTAAGACAAATATATCCGCGTAATTGATATATTTTGGCAATTCTTCATGAGGAATATTACCTAAAAATTCTACGGTAACTTTTTTATCTTCAGATAATTTCTTAAGCTCTTGCTCCAGCTTGCCAGCACCTATAATCTGCAATCTGGTATTATCCAAATTTTCTAAAGCCACTATTAGATTTTCTAAATTCTTTTGTTTATTTAACCGACCAATAAATAATAGGACTGTTTTTTCTTCTTTATTTCTTAATTCCAGCATTGGTTTAAACAATTCCGTATCAACATAATTCGGTACAATTTTAATTTTATTATTATATTTTTCAAAATATTTTTTTTCTTCTTCAGTTGCGACAATCAATAAATCACAATTATCCAAAGCTAGTCTTTCAATTATTTTAGCAAATAGATATTTTAATCTACTTACTTTTTTAGAAAAAATGCTCAAAGTATAACCTGTTCGCACAATTAATTTTTTCTTAAATAACCATTTAGATATTACCGCACTCCAACTACCAAGCATCTGATTTGTTTTAAAAAAATCGCAATTTTTCAGTTCTGTTTTATAAAACCAAGGTAAAAATAAAGAATAAACAAAATTTGGTAGCCAAGTTTTTTTTGATAGAACTTCAATATTATATAGTCTCAAATCATCCACAAATTTATTATCATCTCTACCATAAGTAATAAAATAAATTTTATTAAAATATTTTCCTAATTCTTTATAAAGTTTTAACTCGCGTTCCAACAGGCCTTTATTTTTCCACAATTCCAAACTCACCCCGTAAGTAAAAAATAATATGAGATGTTTTGACTTTAAATTATGTCTTAACATTTCATTAATCATATAACTTTATTTATTTAAACGATCAGTGGGTCCTAAAATAGTCATACTCCTATTGTTTTTTTTATATTCTTCCACAATAAGACGCTTTAATTGTACTTCTTGTAGACTGGTCAATAAAAACTTCTT
>CAZMCX010000130.1:0-1550 GCA_964565125.1 uncultured archaeon | reverse complement strand
GAAGAAGCTAGTAAATTGTGTGTTAGAAAAAAAAGTAATCTTAAAAAGGCAGCGGATTTAATTGATAAAATGAACAAAATAAGAATTAAATTTAATATTGCTAAAAATAATTTTATATAAAAATGACAAAAGATCGAATTAAAAAATTTAGTTTTAAAGGCAAAAACTTTTTATTTGATAAAGGCACATCATCAATGTACCTGATTAGTGGTCAAAGAATTGATTCTTTACCAAATAATTTAATTAAACAACCATCATTCAAACGGGGAAATGATTTTCGAGAAATAAGTCCGCAATTGCAATTATGTCTATCTTCAATGTGTAATTTAAAATGTAGATATTGTGTGTTTAGAGAAAGAGAAAAAAAGCAGCCAAAAAAGTTTATGGATTTAAAAACAGCGTTTAAGGCAGTTGATATTTTTTTTCAAACTCTGCCCAAAGAACAAAAATTCGCTAGAATTGATTTTGGCATATCAGGAGAACCGTTTATTGCTGAAAAATATCACAAAGGATTAAAAGATTATATAAAAAACAAAACATATAACAAAAAAATAAAAGTTTGGGTTGGTGCTAATATGTCTAATGGACTATTGTATAAAACAGACAAGATGATTCAAAAACTCGGTGTCCCAATGGATATAAGTATAGATGGAATAAAAAAAGATAATGATAAATTCAGATTATATAAAAATGGTGGTGGGACATATGATGATTTGGTAAAGTTAATTAAAAAAATAAAGAAATACAAAAAGTGGGTTGGCGCATGTGCTGTTATTACAGCAGACACTTTAGATATCGCTAAAAATTTTAAACACATTTTTGACTTAGGAATTACAGCATCAATTTATATGAAGCCAGTAAATAGTCCACACAGTGATTCATATTCTTTAAACAAGAAAAATTTAACGAAATTTAAAAATGCTTACACAGAATTTATAGAATTTTTATTAAATCAACCAGATGATTTAATTGTCAAATACTTAAAAACAATAAATCCGGAAGATTATTTTTTTAGATTTTTTTATAGAATACTGAATAAAACAATTTTAAGATACAGATGTAACTGTGGAAAGTCAGGCCTATATGTTGATACAGATGGACAGTTTTATCCATGTGCACATTTTATTGGAGTAAAAGGACAAGCTATTGGTAATATTAAAAAAGGAATTTCTGTTAAAAAAAGAAAAAAGTTTTTGGAACAAACAGTGGAAAACAGAGTGCCTTGCAAGAATTGCTGGGTAAAATATTTATGTGGTGGAGGCTGTTATTATCAAGCTTGGTTAGCCAATAAAGACATTAAAAAACCGGACCTTATTAAGTGTGAATTTATAAAGCATTCTATTAAACTCCAATCTTATTTTATTTCTGAATTAATTGAAAAAAGAAAGAATGTAATTATAAATTTGGGCGTCCCTTACTTTTCAGGTGCTATAAACTCAGTGCCACCACAAAAAGCCGGTGTTTTTTATCCAAGACATATTGGGGCAGTCGGCACACAATCCGCTGAATTTAAAATTAATAAAAATACAATTATCTACATTATGTATAAA
>CAZMCX010000129.1:0-1591 GCA_964565125.1 uncultured archaeon | reverse complement strand
TAAGTGGATAACTAAGACTGATTATGTTGCTGGAATTAGATGTCCAACTTGGCTTTGGCTCAAGAAGTATAAACCTGAATTAATTCCAGACAAAAAAGATGAATCTTCCCAATTCAATATTGATCAAGGAGTTTATATTGGAACATTGTCAACTAAATTATTTCCACAGGGGCAATTAGTTCAAGGGGACTTATTTGAAGGCATAAATAATACAACAAAATTATTAGAAAAAAGAATACCTCTTTTTGAGGCTGGGTTTCTTTTTGAAAACCTATATGTAAGAACGGACATTTTACTCCCAGTTGGGGAAGATGAATGGGATATAATTGAAGTAAAGAGCTCAACGAATTTAAAAATAGAACATATTGATGATATTTCGTTTCAAAAATATGTCTTAGAAAAATTGGGTTTAAAAATAAGAAATTGTTTTATAATGCTTTTAGATACCGCCTATATCCGTAATAAAGCCCTAGATTTAGAACAATTATTTAAAAAAGAAGATGTAAACATACAAGTCAGTCTGCATTTAGAAAGTATTGAAGATAACTTGCGTACCCTACAAGAGACTTTAGTTAAAGAAAATGAACCTGGGTTTTGTGTTTGTGAATTTTGTTTTGATAAAAAATGTAACTTTTCAGAATATTGTTTAAAACACATTTCAGAGAATAGTATTTTTGACATTAATCGTTATCCAAAGAAAAAAGCAATTGCTTGTTATAATAATGGCATAAAACACATATGTGATTGTAACTATGACGACTTTAAAGGATTCCAAAAAATTCAAGTAAAAGCAACCAAAGAAAATAAAGTCCAGATTGATAAAGACAAAATAAAAGAAACTCTTTCTACTTTGGAATACCCATTATATTATTTTGATTTTGAAGGGTATACTAATGCTCTTCCTTTATTTGAAGGGACTAAAGTGTATCAAAAAGTTCCCTTTCAATATTCTTTGCATATCCAAGAGGCACCTAATTCAAAGGTAATTCACAAAGAGTTTTTAGCTGAGGAAGGAAAAGATCCCAGATTAGATATAATTACTTCTATGTTGAAAGATTTAGGTAATAAAGGAAGTATAATTGTTTATAATAAAATTTATGAATCAAGTGTAATAAGAATTTTGCAGGGGGCATATCCTGAACATTCTAAAGAATTAGAAAATTTTATTTCTCGTCTATGGGATTTAATAGACATCTTTTCTAAAGGGTATTATTATAATCCAAAGCAATGCGGCAGTAATTCTATTAAATGCATTTTGCCTTTATTTAGTGATTTGAGTTACAAAAACTTAGATATTGGGAAAGGAGATATTGCAAGCATTAAATTTTATGCAGCTGGCTTTGGAGATTTCGCCGGAAACAAACTAAGCCAAGAGGAGATTAAAAAAATAAGACAAAACTTATTAATTTATTGTAAACAAGACACTTTAGCAATGGTCTTAATATTAGAAAAGTTAGAGGGGATTGTTAAATGACTTTTATGTGAAGTAACCAAAAGCCTTAATAATCTTTAAAGTCCTATATTTAAGAAGAGAGAAAGAGAAGTGGTATGTTTGGCAGAATTATTGACTAAAGATAAGGCAAAAGCGGAA
>CAZMCX010000128.1:0-1614 GCA_964565125.1 uncultured archaeon | reverse complement strand
ATTTACAATCAGGAACAGAAGTTGAGTATATCAAGTTAGATGCACAAACAAGAATCGTAAGAATAAAGGGAAAATAATTCCTTTTTTCTTTTTTTAATATCTAACTCTACAGGACCTTTTTCCTACTTGCGCCCCATATCTTTTTATAGCCCACAACACTAATTTTATTTATGCACGAATTAATAAAAGCCATTGTTGGACATAGAGCTAAAAAGCCACAATTTCTAAATCCACATGTTGAAAAATTACATCTTGCATATCTAGAAAGATTAAAAGATCCTGAAACAAGAGAAGAAATACGTAATAAGCTTAAAAAAACTATAGAAAAAGACAGACATGCCGATAAAAATGGCGGGGAAACTGCAACATATTCACGGCGAAGAACGACTTATTCTATCTCCGACTACCAAGTAGATATACACAGGCACATTAGAGAATTGTTAGATACAAGGGACAAAGTTCACATCCTAGATCTTGGCGCAGGAGATGGAAACTATCTTGCAGTTCTAAAGCATTTTTTTGGAGATCGTATCCATACAACAGCAATGGGTTTAACAACAACACCCCAATTAGAACATAAAGTAAGGACTGGAGCAATAGATAGAGTAATACAAAGAAGCCTAGAAGGGTTTGTTCCAGACAAAGAGTATGATTTAATAATTTCATACTGGGGCGGACTACATTATGTTACATCAGGGCTAGAATTCCAATATGGAGAAATGCTCGCACATTCACTAAGTAAAGGCGGAAAACTCATAATATATCCTTATCATGGCGAACTACGAAATATTAAGGACTTAAGATTCAGAGTAGAAGTAGAAAAATATATTGAACAAGTAGCAATAGTTACTAGGCTTGGATAATCCATACTATTTTTATACTTCAGAAAACATTATTCTTTATGCCTTTTTTAAATAGAAGAATCAGAAGTGCACACAATCGTCTAGCAAAAGCACTAAAAGAGCCAGAGACAAAAGAACGCTTTAGACGCTTAATACTTAATGCTAAAGAACAAGATAGAACTCGCTGCTGGGACCACAGCAGACCTACCAAAGAACACCCTACATTTCTAAAGGGCCCACAAGGAAACATTACCGATTTAGTTAGAATCCAGATAAAACAGTTTGGAAAAATAAGAATACTTGATTTGGGTGCGGGGGGCGGACTAGTATTTGACGAACTACATTCCGAATTTGGAGCAAAGATAGAAAGTACTGCCCTTACCACGGGTCAAATACCAGTGTTAGAAACAAGACAAAGAACAGGGGCAATACAGAAAATAATTATTGGAGAGGCTGCTGCTTGGCTTCCAAAAGAAAAATATCACCTTATTATCTCATCTGGCGGAGGACTTTATTTCACAATGTTTCCAGAAATCGCTTTTGCAAAAACTTTAGGCGCCCTAGAAAGGGGTGGACTCCCATATATTCAACCCGCACATAATATTGAAACTGGGTCATTTAGAAAAATAATATTAGGATTAAATAGAAAAAAATACCAAATTGTAAAATTCCCTGGCCCAAAAAGTGATGTTGCAATTATAAGAAAATTATAATCAAATCTTCGTATTAACCTTTTGTTTTCTTAATAGATCTAAATTACTTGAGAACAAAT
>CAZMCX010000127.1:0-1623 GCA_964565125.1 uncultured archaeon | reverse complement strand
CTGGTATGAGACAAATACTTTTAAGTATTTCCTTATAAACTATATTTATCTAGTACTTTAGAGTATTTGTTAGTAGAATAATATGGCTGGGGTCGTCCAGTTGGTTAGGATAGGGGACTGTGGATCCCCTGACCCGGGTTCAAATCCCGGCCTCGGCCTTTTCATCTTATATTTTTTTGTTACCGATATTTTTTTGTGATTTAAATGGAAGAAAAAGAAATTAAATTAAATATTGGCCAAGAAGAATATCTCAGGCTTAAGTCTTTGCTTGGAAAATATCTCGTAAAAGAAAAAAAACAAAAGGACAGTTATTTTGACACAGACTCCTTTTTTTATGAAAGTCATAAACATAGTATAAGGTTGAGGCATGAGGGGGACAAATCAGAATTTGCTTTGAAAATTTTATTTTATCTTAATAATCGTGATGACTGGTATGTTTATGAAATGGAGTCATCATTGCCCTTAAATAAAGATTTTTTGAAAGGGATTTTTTTAATTCTTGGTTTAGAACATAGAACTTTAAACTTTGAACCTATTTTTGAGGGTAATCTTATTGAAATATTGTCTAAACTTGGTTTAAAGGAGAAAATAGTTATAACAAAACAGAGACAAATATATGATTATCTTGGCGCAGAACTAAGTCTGGACTATATTGAGGAATTGGGATACTTCCTAGAAATAGAAAAACATAATCTCCCTTGGCAGATAGTTAAAGATCTTGGATTAAAAGACTATGTTGAAATTAGAACTGGTTATACTGACATATATACTGATAAATTTTATAAGGACAAGTTGCCACATTCGTCTACAACAAAACAATTTTATATCAAAAATAGTAAGTGGAATGTATTAGAAAGTGAAACTAGCTTATATGATGAAATAAATTCAAAAATAAATATGTATGTGGGAATATCTGGAATATCTTTAGATTTGTCTGTAATGCACTTGTTTGACCAAATCTTACAAAAAAAAGAGCAGATATATTGCATTTATGTTGTTATCTGGGACAATATAATAAAAAGTTCTAATTTTTCGGCTCAAATATTTCCTAATTTATCTTCTGAAGAGATTATTAATAATTTTATTGGTCATGTTTCAACATTTTTAGAAAAAAATAACATTAACCATAATATTATAAAAATAACTGACCTTATACCAAAAATTGTTTTTGATACCCAGTCTCAAGAGGTCATAAATAATATTTTGTCATCAATTTCCTTGAGATATCTTAATCAAAAATTTGACAAACAAGATATTGATTTTGCAAAATTATATACTATAATATTGGATTATCTTGTATTTTATAACTCGGAAAAGATATTTGATAAGAAAATAAATTGTTATCTTGTTGGGACAAGGCATAAAAATCTTCGTGGAATTTTTAATAAATTCTTGCCAGAAAAAGATTATCAAAAAACAGAATACTTTAATTCTTTAAAGTGTCCTGCTGATGGCTCAAAAATACGATTACATTTGGGGCTAAGTAAAGAGGAAATAGTTAGATTACTGGTGGATAATTCTGAAAATGGTCTTGTTGTTGGCCCAATGCTTTCTTGGTTGGGGTTATCAAGTTGGGATGCCGAACAGATTTATCAAAAAATACAAGAAAAATACAAAAAATTA
>CAZMCX010000126.1:0-1623 GCA_964565125.1 uncultured archaeon | reverse complement strand
TTTTTTATACACTAGGAATTTATAATTTCTGATTTTTATATCTTTCGTCTACAAACACTAATTTTTATCACAAAAACCGAAAAGTATTTATAGTACCTAGTGTATAACTATACACTATGTCGTTTATACGCAGAATTAAAACAGGGAAATATATCTATCTTGCAGAAGTAGAAAATAGATGGGTGAGTGGGAAGGTTGTGCAAAAGCATATTCGCTATGTTGGAAAAGAATTGAATGGTGAAAGGATTTTGTCTGGCTCGATAGCCAATACGGAAGTGACTGGCGTAAAAATTTGGGCGCCGTTAATTGTCCTGGATAAACTAGCAAAACAAATTAACCTCTCTGAGTTTCTTGGTGATTATGGAGATTATCTCTTAAGCATGGTCTATGCGCATTGCTTAGAACCAAAAAGTGTAAATCGTATGGAAGATTGGTTCGTAAGGACAGACCTACATAAAATTCTTAGGATTAATGATCTCTCTGAAAAGAAATTATATGCTGCACTTGATTCTATCGATGAAAGAAATTTAAGTGTTATCCAAAAAAAGATTTTTAGGTCAGTAACTGAGACCTATAAACTTCAACCGAAGGGATATTTTTTTGACGTAACCAATGTTTATTTTTATGGAACGGAATGTCCTATTGCCAAAAAAGGACATAATAAAGAAGGGTCATATAACCCGCAAGTTCAGATTGGACTTGCAGTTACAAAACAAGAAGGCATCCCTATCTTTCATAAAACATTTGAAGGGAATATATTCGATGCCCGCACACTACAGGATTTTCTCGTGGAATTTCATGATTTAAATATTGAGGATGTTACACTTGTTTGGGATAGAGGAGTAACTTCAGAAGAAAACATTATCGACGCTAAAAGAGCTGGTTTTGAGGTGATTTGTGGGCTGGCGATAAAGCAAGATGTCCAAAAGATGGTAGATAAAATCTTAACCAAAAAAGAAGAGTTTATGCAACTGAAAAATAGGGTGCGCCTAAAAAACACCATTCTCTATTGTACTCAGCAAAAATATTCTTATGGCAGTGTTAGAGGTGAATTAGTCCTTTGTTTTAATGAGGATAAAGCAAGAATTAACAAGGAAAAAAGAATAGACCAAATAAATAAAGCACAAGTTCTACTCTCACAAAGAAAACCAATCTCAGAAGGAATAAAAAGATTCTTCAAAGAAGATTTTAGTATCAATGAAAGAGCAATTTTAGAAGCGCAACAACACGATGGATGCTCAGTTATTTTTTCAACAAAAAAGTTGGCTATCGAAGAAATTGTCCAACCTTATTTTGAGAAAGATAAAGTGGAGAAAGCATTCAGATCAATGAAAAGTGTCTTGGGTCTCAAGCCGATAAAACATTGGCTTGAAGAAAGAGTTAAATCACATATTTTTATCTGTTACCTTTCATATTTACTTATCAGCTTATTAGAAACTAAACTCAAGAAAAAAAACATAACTGCTATATCAGCACTGGACAAACTATCAACTGCCTACAAAGTAGGTTTAAAGAATAAAAAAACTAAAAATGAATTTGAAAAAATAGTCACCTTATCAAAAGAACAAGAAAAGATAATGAAAGCAGTCGATAAGAATATTTTGAAACCTAGTGTATAAAAAC
>CAZMCX010000125.1:0-1682 GCA_964565125.1 uncultured archaeon | reverse complement strand
AATTAAAATTGTCATCTCCCAAATCGGTAAGGGATTACATTTTTATTGAAGATATAATTGAAGCTTATTTATTGGCAATAAAGAATATTCAAAAAATTAAAGGAGAAGTTTTTAATCTTGGTACCGGGAAGCAGAGCACAGTTGCCGAAGTCGTTAGAATAATTAAAAAAATTACCAATTCAACCATAAAGCCCGCGTATGGAGAGGTAAAAATATCTCAATTGGAACCAAAACATTGGTTAGCCGATATTTCCAAAATTAAAAAATTATTAAATTGGCAACCAAGGTATGATTTAGAACAAGGACTCAAAGAAGATATAGAATGGTTCAAGAAAAATATTTCTTTGTACAATTAATCTTGTATTTTATATGATTCAGAGATGTATTATTTGCGGTAACAAAAAATTAAAGAGCGTTATTAAAATTAATAATGCGCCCCTTTATGTCCAGAAATTATTAAACAAAGACGAAATAATAAAAGACAAAAAAATACCATTAGTCTTAATGTTTTGCGAGAGATGCAAATTGTGTCAACTAAAAAAAGATAATTTTGTGGGACGGAATTATTATAATAATTATTCCTGGATGCCAGTCTCGTATTCTAAACAAATGCAGGCTTACCAAAAATGGTTAGCTAAAAATTTTGTTAAATATTTCAAGTTAAAAGGAAAATCTGCCTTTGAAATAGGATGTGGGGATGGTATGTTTACATCATTTTTGAATAAAAATGGTTTGAAAACTATCGGTATTGAACCATCAAAACCTCTTTATAATTTAGCAAAAAAGAAAATTAAAGTCCTGGGCCGATATTTAGACAAAAATACTTTTCCACAAAAAAAATACTATGATGCTTTTATCTCAAGACAGGTATTTGAACACTTAACTAATCCCAATCAAGTTTTAAAGAATGTAAAGTTATATCTAAAATCAAATGGAGTTGGTTTGATTGAGGTTCCATCTTTTTTAACCATAATTAAAAATAATCGATACTATGATATTTCTAGAGAGCATGTTGCATATTATACAAAATACACACTACAATATTTACTAACAATAAATAATTTTGAAGTCATTAAAATATTCCATACAGCAAATGGCGAATATTTAACAGCGTATTTTAAAAATAACGATTATCGTAGCGATGAATTTAAATTATTTTCAACCAACTATATTGATTATAAAAAAGATGTTAAAAAGCTATTTAATTCATATAAAAACAAAAAAGTCGCCGTTTGGGGAGCCGGAGGAAAAGGTATAGCTTTTTTGTCTATGTGTAATATCTCTTCAAAGGATATTTTATTTGTTATTGACTCAGACATTCACAAACAGGGTAAATATACAACAGGGAGTCATATTTTAATTAAATCCCCCAAAGAGGTTAATTTTAAAGAGTTAGATTTAATAGTAATTTCAGCTGTGATGTATCAAAAAGAAATCATTAAAGATCTTAGGAGTAAATATAATTATAAAAATAAAATAGCCCTTATGGCACCCGAACCACATATTATTTAAGGTATATGGACTACAATAAAATTTCTAACAAACTTAGAAAAGAAATTCTGAATGGGGTTAAAAAATTCTATAAATTAAGGAAAGACCAAGAAAAATTTATTCCCGGTAAAAGCAGAATTAATTATGCTGGCCGAGTTTATGATGAAAAAGAAATGATAAATTTAGTTGAT
>CAZMCX010000124.1:0-1683 GCA_964565125.1 uncultured archaeon | reverse complement strand
ATGTAATACAAACCGCAGAAGACATTCTAAATTGGATAGAAGAAAACACAAATAACTAGAAAAAATAAAACTAACAAGTAGGAAGAAAGACAGCATTAGTTAGGACACAAAAAAGCAAAATAAAAGACAAAATAAATCTATACAAAGAAATCCGGGACCTGTTTTTTGCATCTATTAGACTTAGATTGAATCAAGCCCTTTCTGTATATCTTTCTTAAGATCTTCTATACTTTCACAACCAACAGAGAATCTTATAAGCCCATCCACAATTCCTTTTTCTTTTCTCTGTTCTGCAGAAACACCAGAATGTGTTGTACTTGCTGGATGACAAACCAAAGATTCTACTCCGCCCAGACTTACAGCATTAGTTATTAACTTAAGACCTTCCACAAACTTCTTTCCTGCTTCAATACCATCTTTCAAAACAAAAGAAATCATATATCCCGGACCTTTCATCTGCTCATCCAAAGGATAACTCTTTTCAAATTCCGGATAATATACCTTTTCAACTTTCTTACTATTTTTCAATAACTTTGCAAGTTCTCTGGCATTTTCTTGCATTTTTTCATAACGTAAACTTAATGTTTTTACACCAACCAAAAAAGACGCAGCTTCCCTTGCTGGCAAAACACCGCCCAATTCATTTCTTAAAAGATATAAATTTGCAATAAAAATTCCGGATCCAAGTATTGCACCACCCAAGGCATCACTATGCCCACCAATGGATTTTGTTAAAGAATAAACAACAATATTTGCACCCCGCTCAAAAGGATTTTGTCCCATAGGCGATGCAAATGTGTTATCAACTATTACAGGACATCTGCCTTTTACTTCTTTTACAACTGCTTTTATATCTATTAAATCCAAAGTAGGATTTGCAGGAGTTTCAAAGAAAACTACCCTTGTTCTAGAATCTATTGCTGCCCCAAGCACTTTGGGATCTTTCAAATCAACATATCTTGTTTCAATCCCAAGCCCAGGTAAAACGCCACTACACAAACCATCTGTGCAACCATACATAGTTCTGTGTACAATTACATTATCTCCTGCTGTTGCCAATGATAAAAATACCTGACTTATTGCTGCCATTCCACTCCCAAAAACAAGTGCATCCCCACAATTATGCATACCTGCAAGTACACATTCAAGTTCAAAACCAGATTGGGTTCCAAATCTCGCATATATTTTTCCCATTTTTCCATCTACGCCCGCATTAGCAAATCTTTTTGCAAGTTCACCACAGGTAAGTGCTGGGTTCGTAGTTCCTGTATAAGTTGGAACAAATACATGTGGACTAGATTCCCCTCTCAAAGCCCCAGCATGCGCTGCCATTGTACCAAGTTTCCAGTTATTCCACCTTATTTTGCCAAGGGGACCTTCTTGTTTAGGATTTTTCCAAGAATTATCTGCAAAAGCCGCTTTTGGTTTCCCAGTTACTGGTTTAAAATAAGTAATTTTATTTCCGCTTTTATCTGCCATAATTATCACTTTAAAAGTTTGTCTGAAAAAGTTTTTTTGCTATTGCAAAATCTTCAAAAGCCAGGCGAATTCTTTTTTCATCTTGTTCAGTTAATAATCTTTTTTTTAACAATTCTGTTACCTTTGCTCTTTTATGAGGAGGTAAGATATGCACAGACCCCCTAAAAAATGAACCCACATTAATCACCAATATAATATTTCTAT
>CAZMCX010000123.1:0-1746 GCA_964565125.1 uncultured archaeon | reverse complement strand
TGCATTGCTAAATCACCCATATTAATCACTCCTTTTTATCTTCTTTTAATTCAAAAATCCTTTCCTTAAAGGTATTAGTTTCAGGCTTTATCTTTTAGATTAGTAATTTATCTCTTTTTGTATTTGTAAAACTAATTAAAATTGTAATCATTTAATGCCCAATCCACAAAAGATACTAACTTAATCTCTTTTCCACTAACTATCTTTTTTTCAGAAATATTGTTAGTTATAATAACACCCTTACTTGTATTCAATAACTCCATTGACGTTATTAAACCATTAATTTCACGATCATAATTATTAGAGTTTATTTCATAAGATACTTGAACAGGAATTAATGCCTGATCTTTTCTTAAAATAAAGTCACATTCACCTTTGTCTTTGTAATAAAATACCTCGTAACCGATTTTTATCATTTCAGTATAAACTAAGTTTTCCAGCTTTAGACCTTTATCTTCCAAAACATCAAATAAAGAAATATACCCATTATCAATAATATAAGATTTTTTAAATAGTTTTTTTCTTATTGATTTATTATATTGGGATATACTTTTGATCATAAACGCCCGTTCCAAATAATCCAAATAAGCATATATCTGTTTTTCTCCTATTGGATTTCCTAGGAAAACTAATGCTCGTTTTAAACTTTTAACACTAGATTCATTCCCGATATTCTCACGGATCTTTTGGATTAACAGTTTAAGATTATCTTCTTTATTTATATTCCATCTCTTAGAAACATCACCTAACATAAGCTCAAAATAATTTAAGAGTATTTCTTTTTTTCTATAATCTGTTAAACCTACGATCTCAGGGAATCCTCCAAATTCAAGAAATTCATTAAAAACTGAATTAATTTTACTTTTATTTTCCAATTGTTTTGCTTTACTTTTATATTCTATATTGAGAAAATCCAGGTATTCTCTAAACGATAAAGGATAAACACATACTGGATTTGCTCTTGCTCCCAGATATGTTGCAATTTCACTGCTCAATAACTCTGAATTAGATCCAGTTATAAATACACGATATTGATTATCAATAAGGTTTCTTATATATTTATACCAATAATCTACATTTTGTATTTCATCTAGCAAAAATATTGGTTTGTTGTTAGATAACTTAGAATATGTTGCAAGTATCTCTTCAAAGTTTTCTGGACTAAACCCAATTAACGAGACGTCTTCAAAATTTATGTGTATAAATTCTTCTTTTTTATGTCCTTTTGATATTAAATACTCTTTTAATTCATAGAGATAATAACTTTTCCCAGACCTTCTAGGACCTATAAAACAGAAAGATATGTTGCTATCTAAGTCTGAATTAGGTAATATATTCCTCTTCTTATACACAATCTTTTGGTTCCAGTTCCTTACTATTATATTTTCTAATACTTGTTCATACATACTATACCCATAGACCAAAACTCTTATAAATACATCTACGCAAGACCACAAAATCAGCCTTTTTGTGGCTTCCCGCAGCCACGAAATCAGCGACAAAGTAAGATTTTAAGGGGTAAATAGAACTTAGGTACCACATAGAGCGTATCATGTTCGGATTTTCGAACATTACAAGCCATTTAGGACTTATAGACTTTATTTCTGTGTTTAAAATCAAACATCAGAATAACCCCAAAGCAGGGAATAAATAGACTATTACCTAGTAAATAATACCCATAATTACTACAAATGCAAAAACTACCTCTATAATTTTTTTAATCTGTGCACCCATAATCAAACCGCC
>CAZMCX010000122.1:0-1757 GCA_964565125.1 uncultured archaeon | reverse complement strand
AACTCCCGAAAATCAGTTGTAAATTGTTTTAGAGGCATGGCTAAGTTTTTTCAATTAAATCGTTATTTATCCATTTGGCTAAAGTTGGTACCTTTTGTGAAAAAATATAAACTCTATTTTTTGCCCTAGTAAGGACTACTAAAAAATTGCAAATCTTTTCATCTGTAATATTATTTTTATCTCCTATGAGATACTTGTCATCAAAGTTAACCAAAAAAACATAATCTCTTGTAAGTCCTTTACTCCCCAAAATATTAGTTATTTTTATTGGGACATCTTTGTAAACATCACTTTTAGGAAAATAATCCTTTAATCTGTCGGCCAGTTTTTCCGATGTAATTTTGTTTGGATTATATCCAATTGCTTTAAATAATTTCTCGCATTCTCTTTCTGTAACAGCTATATTTTCTTTAATTTTTTTTATTATCTTTAGTAACGATTCAACATATTGGACATGACCCTTATCTATTAACTCCTTGAAGGGGCTTTTACTAGAGTGGCTTTTTTCTATAGAAATTTTAAGCTCTTTTTTATTTAAAATATACTCTGCCACTATTCTCCACCCTAAATTACAGTTCTCATCTTTCAATAATAACCCTAGACCATCTAAGAAGTACTCTTTGCTGTCGCCATCATCTTTATATTTGGTTTGGATATTTCTAAATCCCTTTTTGTAAAGCTGGGTTTTTATCTTAATCGCCTGACCGGGCAGAGGTGTAATTACCAAAACAGAAAATTTAGCTTCGCCAAATTCATAAATATCTTGGATATTTTTATCAATGTGAAATGCTACATTAGTATCAAAAACATTTTCTTTTACTACAATTTTAGGATTCTTATTTGATTTTTCATCTTTTTCTTTCGTCGGGAAATATTCGTACTTATTATCAACTCTTTTTTTCAACAAGCCTTTCTTTTTTGCCTCATCGACAACATTTTTAAAAGCACTCACAATTGTCTTTGTGCATCTAAAACAAAATGGTAACTCAAAATTTTTATGAGTATCAGATTTATATCTTGACCGTATTTCATCAGGATAAGCATGACGAAAAGAATACAAGGATTGATCATCATCGCCAGCTATTAACAAATTACTTTTCTGAGACAAAAGATCTATCAGCTTTATTTCAAGTTTATTAAAATCTTGGAATTCGTCTACTAACAATTGATCAAACTCCGGAATTTTACTATTATCCTCTTCGTAGTATTTTATTAATGTATAAATTGAACAGTTTGGTCCGAAGTGCTTATAATATTGCCTTCTATTTTTATAAAATTCTAACTTGTCTTGATCATCAATTAACTTACAAAGAGTTTCGGACAAGTCTACTTTATTTTGATTTAAAATCTCATAGTCCTTACTAATAACATCTGTAATCCTCATAAAAAATCCTTGGTCTTTTGCTTGTGTTTTGCGTAATTCTTTTAACGCAAAACTATGCAAAGTACTAACCCGGGCAAGTTTCTTCGGTTCCAAATCCCTTTTGAGGTCAACGACCAACTCATTTATAAATGAAAGTACGATGTTTTTTGTTTTTCCATTTTGTATATTACTTTCGCATACTTTTTGAAATAAAGCGCTTTTCCCTGAGCCAGGACCGGCAAGAATCAGTTTTTTGGGGTGATCGGATTTAATAATCTCGTCTATGTAACAATCCGCTTCTTCTTTAAATTTTTTATAATATTCTTCTTCAGGCATGTTTTTTTGTAGCAAAAACTTACTCCCACTCAATTTTTCGCATATAATCCAGCGCCGT
>CAZMCX010000121.1:0-1767 GCA_964565125.1 uncultured archaeon | reverse complement strand
GGCACGGTCTGCCAAAAGTGGGCCCGCCTTCACGGCAAAGCCGATCGACAGCCCGTAATAAGCAAAAAAGAGGTCAAAACCCATTAATTCAAAGAAAATCCGGAACTACTTTGCCCCTATTTGCATTAAGTAATTTATTTATAGCTTACAGATAATATATATGTATAATCGGAGGGATTGTAGTGAATAAAACAATTTTGGAGCTAACAAGCGAAGAAAAGAACCTTAACAAGGACATTACTATTAACGGCTGGGTAAACACAATAAGATTACTTGGAAAAATCGGATTTATTGAGCTAAGAGACATCTCTGGCAGAATCCAAGTAGTAATAAAGGACCAAAAAATACTAGAATCCCTAAAAAATGTTACAGATGAATCCTGCCTATCTTTCACTGGAGAATTAAAGAAAAAGTCCGATGATGCTAAAAAGTTCGAGCTTGTTGCAAAAGACATAGTAATCCACTCAATCGCTAAAGATATGCCCTTCACTAACAAAAACATCAAAGAAATTAACCCTACCGAAGAAACAATCCAAAAATACAGATATTTATACTTAAGAACTGAAAAAATGCAAAAAAATCTCTTACTAAGGTCAAAAACCACAAAAGTTATTAGAGATTTCTTGTACGAGAACGGATTCAATGAGATTGAAACCCCTTATTTAGGCAAAAGCACACCAGAGGGCGCAAGAGACTACCTAGTTCCTTCAAGAGTAAACAAGGGGAAGTTCTACGCCTTACCACAAAGCCCACAGCTTTACAAGCAGATTTTGATGGTTTCCGGGATGAGTAAATACTTCCAGGTTGCAAGATGCTTCAGGGATGAAGATTTAAGAGCAGATAGACAGCCAGAATTCACGCAAATAGACTTAGAAATGTCTTTTATAGTTGAAGAAGATGTTATTGGTCTATTAGAAGGCATGATGAAAAGAGTCTGGAAGGACATAAAGGGAATTAATTTGAAAGTTCCATTCCCAAGAATGAAATATGACGAAGCAATGAAACTTTATGGCTCAGATAAACCTGATTTGCGTTATGAAATGAAATTTATTGCTAGAAATGATGAAGTTTGCTTTTTAGCAGATATAAACAAAGATGTTTTAGAATATTTAAATAGCCAGAATAAAGTAAAATTCGCAGTTAGCGGAACCCAACTAAAAGTTTATGTTCCAAAACCAAAGAAAGATTATATTTACACACCATATATCGAGCTCGGTGTTGCAAGAGCAAAAATTGCAAGCATCTTGAGCCTAAATAAAGGCGAGGATAAATTTTTATGGGTAACAGAATTCCCTATGTTTGAGTATTCTGAAACAGACAAAAGATATGTTGCTGCACACCACCCCTTTACACAGCCAGATGACATAACTAAGCCAATAGAAGAAATGAAAAGTAGAGCTTATGATATAGTTCTAAATGGTTTTGAATTAGGTGGGGGAAGTATAAGAATCCACAACGAAGAAATGCAAAAGAAAATTCTAAAATTATTAAAAATTTCAGATGCGGATGCAAAAGACAATTTCGGGTTCTTGCTAAATGCTTTTAGTAAAGGCGTTCCGCCACACGGCGGTTTAGCAATAGGCTTAGACAGGTTAGTAATGCTTTTGGCAGGAGCAGATTCCTTGAGAGAAGTTATTGCATTCCCAAAGAACAAGAACGCAGAAGGATTAATGGAAGGCTCTCCATCAACAGTGGAGAGAAATAAAGTAATGAAAGAATTGGGGCTTAGGGTGATTTTGTAGGTAGACTTACTATAAGAAAAGCAAA
>CAZMCX010000120.1:0-1777 GCA_964565125.1 uncultured archaeon | reverse complement strand
AGATATATATATAAATATTCTTTAGGTCCGGGCATTAATCAAGACCATTTACTATTTGCTGGCATAAAAACTTCTGAATAATACTGCTCCATAGACCCCAATATTGCATCTACAAAGTTGTCAGCTAAATATGTGGGATTTAAGTTACATTCAGATTCCATTGGCTCAAAAAATAACCGGATATATGCTCTACTAACCTCTATTTGTAATCCCCCAAAAATAGTTTTATTAACAAAATTTTGGGGACTCATTGCTGAAAATGGACCTCCATTCCTTAGATCCACATTAAAACCTGCGGCATAAAGTTTGCTAGCAACTATCGCTTTCAAATTCTTATTTAAGCCCCCAACAATTATCATTTCCGATGTTTCTCCAGGATAGGGTTCTCCAGGATGAAGTGAACCATAAGCATGCACTCCAATTATTACTCCGTTTTTATATTGGTTAATAAAACTATACAGCTTAGGGTCATCAAATTGGGTAGAGGTAATATGCATGGATCGACAATTTCCCCCTTGATCACAAATTTGAGTATTACTTTTAAAAGTATATAATGCACTACCACTTCTAGACGAAATATAATCCGCTAATAACTCTGTTCCGGGCTCTATAATACCGCCATGTGGTGCTACTATAAGCCAGATTGTGTTTCCCTGCCTTGTTTTTACAACAAAATCTGTGCCTTCTTTTGCTAAGTCTTTCAGCTCAGAATAACTTGACATATCCCCGTTTTTTAGTAATTGATGATGATATGCATTAATTAGTTGGCATGAAAAGCCAGGAGTTGAATCTACAACATCAGTAACTATTGTGCTACAAGTACTATTTTCTGTAGAACATATTTCTGCGTCCTCTTTTACTGCTTCTTCCGCATCTTGGGCAGTGATTTCTTGTTGCAAGCTATAATCACAAACGCCTGTTTTTATAATTTTGTTGGTTGCATTGGCGGGGCAAAAGGTTGCTTCTAAATCATCTGTTCCATTTGGAAGCAATTTATCAACTACTATTTGGCGGGGAACATTTATTGCAATAGTTTTCTTGTTTTTGCTAAAGTTATATTTTTTTTGCCCCCGTGTATCAGCGCTTATTCCTTGAACTAAACCATCGGCCAGTTTTTTGAATTGCATAATTGTATTATCAGAGATATATTTACAATATTCTCCTATATTCAATCCAGAATTCGTACAGTCTTTATCACCATCTTGTGGTGTTATTAGCTGAACTGTCAAATTTTCTATCATTCCCGAATTATTACTAAAAGTTGTAAAATCTCCATAGCCTTGGTCCATACCGGGCATAACAGCATTATTAGCAGAGACAACAGCAATAGAATCTGTTACATTATAGAGTCGCAAGCCCTCACTTTCAACAGTAATATTCACTACCTTTGTTTTTAGGTGATAAATATATTCTTGAGTTTCTGATACTTTTCTCTTACAAACGCTTTGGGAATCGTTTGTTTTTTTAATTACAGAAGATTTTATTGCTTCTAAATAATTCCAATTACTTACTTGGGGAACTGCACTTAGGTCGTCAAGATTACAATAAGGAACATCTACAACTTCCGCAGGGGACAGGCTATCAGCAA
Source organism: uncultured archaeon (assembly GCA_964565125.1). Classification (GTDB taxonomy): domain Archaea; phylum Iainarchaeota; class Iainarchaeia; order Iainarchaeales; family 0-14-0-20-30-16; genus JAQTTP01. Next base: position 189 of record CAZMCX010000120.1, on the reverse strand, counting down.
GGGGGAACTCTTCCATACCTGGTTTTATTGGTTTCTCCCCTGTAAAACAGGAGGAGGGGAGGAACTCCGCAAAGAAAGTATACATCAGCTTTTCTACTTGACAGGCAACACCTTTTAACACATCATTATTAGTCGCAAAAAGGTTGTCTTTACAAAAACAAAAATTAGAATCCGCAGGGAATGAGAAAG
>CAZMCX010000119.1:0-1778 GCA_964565125.1 uncultured archaeon | reverse complement strand
TTTTGGAATAAATTTTTATTTTGCATAACTGCTGTCATTCTTGCCCTACTTGATTTGAATAACCAGGCAAGCAGATAAAGAAAGAGCTAATATAAGCCAAATCACTTCTAAGCAAAGAAAAACCAGGATCAATTTTGATCTCTACCTGTCTTTAACTCACAAACTTGTACAACAAACAATGACAAGTTTGTTACAAACTTGGCGAAAAGAATATAAATCTAAGCCAAGAATGTAATATTATGATTGAAATATTTAAACTTGAAAACCCACATTGGGAAGGCAGTCTTTATAGCTATCCTGAACGAAGAATAATATATAAAGAACTAGAAAGCTCTCTGAAAAATAATATGATACTGTCTATTGAGGGTCCAAGACGTGTTGGAAAAACAGTGTTAATGAAACAACTTATTAATCATCTGATAGAAAATAAGACTAATTCTAAAGATATACTGTATCACTCTTTTGACAATTATTCTCAAGACCCAATAAAAGTTTTTCTGGAATATGAAAAAGTGAGGGGTAGTTCTTTGAGAGACGGTAAAGTTTATTTGTTCTTAGATGAATTACAAAAAGTAAATGATTGGCAGACTTACATAAAGACAATATTTGATAATTACCAAAATGTGAAAATAGTTATAAGTGGCTCTTCTCTAAGACAAAGCAAAAAAGAAAGTTTAGCAGGCAGAATATTTGAATTTTTTGTTTCTCCTTTATCTTTTGGTGAATATTTGGTCTTTGCAGATAAAAAAAACCTTCTTAATGTTGAAATTAATGATGTGTTATTAACTGAATATAATGTTTATTTGTTTAGGCAGTATCCTGACCTAGCATTAAACAAAGATTATGGTACAAGAACATATGTTGGTGACTTAATAAGTAAAATAATATTTGAAGATTCAGGTAAATATATTCCAAATGTGGATAAAGACTTACTGCATAAGATATTTAACATAATTTTGAGAAATCCGGGGCAAATAGTAGAATATTCTGATCTTGCAAAAGATTTGGGTACAGAACGAAGAATAGTATCTGATTACATTGAATTCCTTATTTCAAGTAGCCTTATAAGAAAGGTGTATAATTTTTCTACAAACCCCCGAAAAATAGAAACAAGGGCAAGAAAAATATATCCTTTTTGTACAACATTAATAAAATACGTTGATGAAAATCCTGAAATGAGTAAAGTTGTTGAAACAGATGTAGCTTTTCAGACCAATGCAGAATTTTTTTGGAAAGAAAGAAACGAAGAAATTGATTTTATATTAAACTCGGACAAAAAAATTGCAGTAGAAGTTAAATACCGGAACACAGTAGATAACAAGGACATTAAGACTTTCTTTACGCAGAATTTTGAAAAACTAAAAGTAACTAAAAAATATTTAATTGTAAAAAATGTGGCAAGAACAAACAGCCTTAATAAAGATATTATTTCAATTCCCTATTATCTGCTATGGAAAACTGTTTTGTAATGTAGCTCTTTATTTATGTGGGGTGGATGCTCAGTTGATAGAGTATTAGTCTGATACGCTAAAGGTCGTAGGTTTGAGTCCTACATCCACCACTAAAACTTCTTATTAATCAACAAAAAAGTAACCTCAAATCGAGTGATTAAATCTTAAATTCTTTCTTTAACTCTGTAATGTAAGTAGAAACATATTTCTTTTTTGGGTTTAATTTTATTTGATTTAAGGCTTTAATGGCTTGAATTTCATTTCTATCAAAAGCATAAGGGCCATCAAACAATGACAAGTTTGTTACAAACTTGGCAAAAATAACAA
>CAZMCX010000118.1:0-1795 GCA_964565125.1 uncultured archaeon | reverse complement strand
GAGCCCGTCCATTTGCATACATAATCCCTAAATAGAAAAAGGTATAAACCCCCACTACTTTTCTAAGTTTTGTTAACACAAAAAAGAGGACAATTGGAGGTTTATACAAGATGAGTAAATATCTACGAAATAAAAACTTTGTGGTTTTGCGGCAACAAGAAGTGATCAAATACATTGAAGAGAAGAAATATGTGTCTTGGGGTGAATTGGTAACAACATTAGGAATGAGCAAGAAAATACTCAAAAAAGCATTGAACAATGTTGATCTTTGTGTTTCTATTAACTCCAAAAGACAATTCTTTACTCTTAAAAAACTCGTTTTACAGAACAAAAATACAGATTTTCCCGTCTGGGAAATAAACGGGAAAGTTTTTTCAGTGATGGGGAACCTTAACAATACCGTCTTACATATTATTAAATATGCTCCCAACGGTATTGATGAGAAAACACTATCATCAATATTAAAAACACCCACTAGAAACGTTTTAAAAGAACTAAAAGACGATAAAAAAATTAAGGCAGTTAGCTTTGAGGGCAGAACCGTTTATTTTTCTCCAGAAAGTAAGCGATTCTCTAAGCAGTTCCCGCGAAGATTACAAGAAGAGAATTGCGAGGAAATCCAAATCACATTTGAAGAGTTCTTTAAGACGCTTGGTCCAGAAATAAAGCATATTGCAGAAGAACTTGTGCCAGAAGAATTGAGAAATACTAAAAATATTAATTACAAAGAGTTTGTAAAACTCCTTCTTGCAGAACCTAAATTGACATACACAAGTGATCGTCACATGTCAAGGTATTTACAAAATTCAAGCCGTATAGAAAAACTCATCAAAACAGAAATTAAAGGGCATAGTGCCATCAGCAAATATAAAGATTTGCTTACAGTTGATTTCTACGTAAAAATGTTTGAATTCTTGGTAGAAAAAGTGCTTGATTTTACAGGGCTCAAAGAAGTCACTATACTAGTAGATGCAACTGTTAATCCTCGCTATAAGCGAGATTTAACGCATTATAGGTGCCACACTGCAATAATTGCAGAATTAAAGTGTCCAATTGCAATGATAGTGACTAAAGGCAAAGTTCATGAGTCACCTGTGTTCCAAAGAATCCTTGCTAAAATTCAAGCTTTAAAAGTTAAAGTGAAATATGTCATTTGTGATGCAGGATATGACTCTGCTAAAGTTTATGTGCATACTGCTAACAAGTTGAAAGCGTTGTGTATCATTCCTACCAGAGATATGAAAAAAGGTAACTTTGACCGAGATACTTTTCAGTTATCTCTGGATTATTATTTTGAAAGCATATTTAAGAATGATATTTTTGAAGAAGCTTCTCAACAGACAATAGAAAAAGCTGGTGTTCATATAAGAGAACTTGTCGACGCTGTGAAAAAATTAGAGTGGTGGAAAGAAATATACAAAATGAGAACGGGAGTGGAACGATTCTTTAGCTGGGTGAAAGGATTTCTTGGACTCACTATGTCCAATAAATATAATCTTAAACAAGTCGCAAGACACGCTTATCAAATATTTTCTTTTACGGTGGCACAAGCACTTTGTGCTTTGAAAATGGGAATTGAACACAAAACTGCTTCATTTAGATCTTTTATACTGTAAGAAAACAAAAAAGAATGATTTAATGTAGTGAGAACTATAATTAAAAGACATAAAACTCGGGAAAATGACTCTTGTCTTTGTGTTTGGTGACCGTTTTTTATGCAAAATTAAATCTAAGAGATAAGCCATGGCAGAAACAACTCATTCCAAAAGGATTAATTGTGCAAATGGACAGCCTC
>CAZMCX010000117.1:0-1802 GCA_964565125.1 uncultured archaeon | reverse complement strand
TCCAGCTCATCTTATTGCTAGTTTTGCTCTTCTCAAAGGAAGAAAAAAAGATGTTTTTGTTGCGATGTGCCTTTATAATCTTAAAAAACCAGCAGATATTGCCAAAAAAGTTTATATGGAGCCAAAAAATGTAATTGTAATCCTTGGCAGATTAATTAAAGATTACGGACTTGTTAAAAAGACAAAACAAGAATACTATGTTTCTGATAAATTTCTTAAAGAGTATGTACACTCTCAATATACTACAATACTGTAGTACTACAAAACTGTAGTATCGAGAGAATTATTTAAATAATAAATTTACCTTTATCTTAAAATACACAAACTCTACAAACTCCACTAGACGATTCGCGTGTTCTTGATAGCAGTGTGTCGAGTGAATGTAGTGTAGTTAGTGCACATAGTGCACATAGTGCACATGCGATTGCGCAAGAAGAAAAAAAGAAGGCATTAATTTATATTTTGGCTCTAAAAAGGCTGCGAGCAAAATCCAAAACCCATAAGCTTTATAAGTTTCTGGACAGAATGTAATTAAGTGGTTACATGGTTGTAAAAGTTAATGTCAGAATTGACAGAATCCCCGTATTTATTAGTAAATACAATGATAAGTGGTATATGGCAGCAGTGCCACATTTAGACCTAGTAACACAAGGAAGAACGTTTAAAGAGGCAAGAGAAAACATGGCGGATTTGCTCAATGAATATTTCAAAGACCCGCACACAGTTAAACCCAAACCTGAAAGCCTGATGGACATTGTTTTTATTCCTGTGAAGATTCCGCAAGATGTTTCTTATGGCAAAACTCAAGTCACTGCCTAGAAGAAAAATCATTTCAGTTCTAAAGAATAATGGCTTTTACATAGAAAGGGAAGGAGCAAGACATACTGTTCTTTACAAAAAAGATGAAACCGGCAAAGTAGTTAAAGTAACTTTTCTTGGGCGTCATAGAGAAATAATTTTACCAGTTGTCCAGTCAATAATCAAACAAACAGGTAAGTCTCGAGAGGAATTTTATTAAACTTTGTGCAACCCAATTCTACTCAAAATAGCTAAGCAAGCTTGGTACATTGCATAATAAGCTGCTATAACAGACCAGTCTAGATAATCTCCTTTTTTCAGATAGTTCATAACCTCAATGTTTCTTAGGGCTTTTTCATAGTGCATTTTGCTTAATCTAGGATTTTGGGTTTCTAGTAAAATGCCTCTTTCTCCTTCTTCAGATCTCCTAAAGCATTGCTTTATGGTAGCTCTTTTGTCTCTAACCAATCAAACACCTCCCTGATATAAAATTCATATCCAAACAATACAGCATGATTTTTATATATTTCTATAACTAATGTTTGTTTTTTAGTTAATCCTTCTTTAAAATCTTTTGTTGATAATATGAATGGAGAAATCTTTTTAGTATGCCTGCTGCTTATTTTATCACATAACTCATGTATTTTATTTGACCATTTCTCATATTCAGATTTTTTACCTTCTCTGACTATAAATAATGTATCAATATCACTTGTTTTTATTTCCGTTCCTTTAACATGAGACCCAAACAATATTAAGCAAACAATAATCTCTGTGAATAAATTTGAAAATGATTTCAAAACATCATCCATTATTACTTTTAGCTTATGATTTTGATCTAATAATTCTTTTGTTTTAGAACTTTCAGACAATTCTGACAGTTTCTTAACAATTGGATTTTTATTCCCCGACTGCACGAATACCACTAGTCTCAGACTAGTGGATAGGTTAAAGCTTATTTCTCGGTTCTAAAAAATTAAAATAGTGGCTAAAGTCTAGCCACT
>CAZMCX010000116.1:0-1823 GCA_964565125.1 uncultured archaeon | reverse complement strand
TCGGCAAAAAAACACAGGCAAGGGGCTCATTATTTTCCAGATAGACAAAGCTTTTGTCTTCGTGAAGATTTTCTAAAAAAGTCAAAAGATGCTTTATGTTTATTTCTGAATATCTTATACTTAAATTTTTTCTGTCAACAAATTTATTCCATTGCTCCCAAAATAATTTCTCATTTTCTTTTTTTGAAATAATCTTAACTGACATAAAATTAAAACTTTATTTTTAACTATTTTTTTGCATTAACAACCAAATATTCTATAAAAAATTCTTGATTATTGTAGCTTCTTGTTACCGTATCAATAATTACATCCCTAAACCCAGACTGTTCCAACAAGTCGCGGTAATCATTTCTTGATAAAAAACAAGTCTGTCCATTTCCAGCTAATGGTTTATCTTTATCAACAATATTATCAACCGTGTTTTTATCAATCAATTTGCCCCCCCCATTTGTATAACTTATTGAATTTTCTCCCAAATGATAGCTAAAAAATTTTCCTCCTCTTTTCAAACATCTATGAACCTCTTGTAAACAGCCCAAATGTTCTCTAAATTTTAGGTGCTGAACGCTAACAACATCAACTATGGCATCAAAATAATTATTTTCGTAAGGCAATTTTTTAATATCCCCAATCGTCAATTTTGCTTTAGTCCCCCACTTATCAAGCATCTTTTTGCAGTATTCAATACCTGTTTCTGAATAATCTATCCCGTATACTTCGCGTCCCTCTTTACCTAAAAACCAAATATTAGCTCCGCTGCCACATCCTAATTCCAATATTTTGTCTCCTGATTTAAAGTTTCTTTTAACAAAAGCGATTAAGCTTTCATTCGGATATTCCCTTTGAGAATTAAAGCCTCTTTCTCTGTATTGTTTTTCCCAAACATTCATATTTTTTTAAAAATATTTTTCTTGTTTTACTTTCTTAACCAAATACTCCCATTTTTATTCTTGATTGTAATATTGATTATGCCTTGTATACTTTTCTCGCTACCATCTATTAATTTTTTCAGGCCATTTAGCCCCTTTTCACAACGGAAAACAATATTGTCAAATCCTTCATTCTTGCAACTTACCGCCAGTTTCTTTATATTTTCTATACTATTATTCTCACAGAATCTGCTACAGCCGACACAGGTGATAAATTTCGTCTTTTTATTAGAGCCAAAAACCATAACATTTATTATTATCTCGCAAAATATTGTTTTACAATCTTAGCTATATATCTCACTTCACCTTTTTTAAGTTGGGGGTGGCAGGGCAAAGTTACACAACCGTCTTGATATTCTTCTTCATTTTCCAGCTTAACATTTTTAAATCCGTTCTCTCTATAGAAAGGATGGGAATAAACGGCCGGATAATGAAAATTAACACCAACTCCATTATTTTTTAAGTACTGCGCCAAACCATCTCTATTCTTCTTTTCTCTTGTCCGGATTACATAAATATGCCAGTCGCTAAAATTTCCTTTTACTTCTTGGGGCAAAATAATTTCTTTAATACTTCCTAATTCTTTTTTATACCAGCTTACAACTTGGCGTCTGGACCTGACAAATCCGTCCAGCTTTCTTAATTGGCTAATACCAAGACTCGCCTGGATATCTGTCATTCTATAATTATACCCCAGCTCTGTCATAACATTTTTTCCTTTTTCATCTTTGTGGATGCCATGGCTGCGCAGAGATATCAGCTTCTCGTAATATTTTTTATCATTAGTCAAAATTGCACCGCCCTCACCCGTGGTAATGGATTTAACCGGATGGAAACTAAAGACCGCCATATCGGAGTATTGGCAGCCGCCAATTTTTTTACCCTTATATTTTG
>CAZMCX010000115.1:0-1832 GCA_964565125.1 uncultured archaeon | reverse complement strand
GTATTGCCTACTGTTGTGTGGAACTCACTCTCTTTTACTGAATTGGGTTCTAGCTTTGGAAGAACTACAGTAATTGTATTGTGACCTACTGGATCACCATCAAAAATAATTAGCTCGCTTGAGCTTGCGGTTACTTCTATGCCCTCTAAGTAGATGCTCAAATTGTTGGTAACATAAACTTGGAAGTAAACTTCGTAATCTAAAGGAACTGTGTGAGGAACATCTACTGTTGCAGTTACATCAACAGGAGATACCTTTGCTAAACGGAAGATATTGGATTCTGCTGTTTTTTCGCCATCAGAAACAGTTACTTTGACATCGGAGTAGCCTTGGGAAGATAAAGAACAGTTAAGGGTTTTATTCTCTATGTTACAGATTGCGGAGCCGCTTAGAACTAAATAATCGTAAGTTAGTTCTTGGCCTTCAGGGTCTGAGAACATACCTGAAATATCTTTTGAAAAAGATAAGTTTGTGCTTATGGATGTTTTTCCTATAATCTTTCCAGTGAAAACTGGTGCTAAATTGTCTTTAGACCAGGATACTGAAATCTCTTTGTCTACCTCGTACTGGCCATCAGAAGTAGAAACTAATATTATTTTTGAATTAGGATATACAGAAGTTGAACAAGATAGATTAGAACCTATAATGTTACAATTCAAACCGCCATTGTCTTTTATTTCGAAATATAAAGTAGAGGAAGGGGTGTCCACATCGGACACAAAATTCGATAAGTTTAGATTCAGTGTTTGACCTTCCTCCAAACTATTAATTGGAATGGAGTTCCAAGAAGGAGCATCATTTATGTTTGAAACATTTATTTTTAAATCACCAAAGGAGGTATTGCCTTGGGGGTCTTCTAATTTTAGCATTACTGCAAATGTCCCATATTCATCTTTCTCCAGAGAGCAGGAAAGAGTAAAGTTATCTAGATCACAAGATATTCCACTTGCAGGGGCGATATAATCAATTGATAAAGATAATTCGCTAGTAGGGTTATTCGGATCGGAGATATAGGGTGACAGGTTCATTGGTGCTATAAGCGAGTCTTCTTGAACATTTACTGTGGGAAGATTTGTAAAATAAGGTGAATTGCTATTCACTACTATTTGCATAGGGGCATTAGATTTTAAGTTTGTTATTTTATCCATAACTGTAAGGGTTTCGTAGAAAGTGCCTTTGACTAAATTGTTGCAAGTAAGTATTGTTCCGGAAACATTACAACCCGCTTTTCCATCTGTGGAATATTCTAAATTCGGATATCCAAAGTCATAATAAGTAACATAAGATTCTAGGTTTGCTTGAACACTATTTCCAGAAGTTTGTAATATAATTGGGTTTATCTGGATGTTCTTTATTGGATAAAGAGTCACTTTTAAGCTCTTCAAAAATGGAGTTAGGTAATCGTAATTTGTGCTAAGAGTTACTTTCACATTTGCAGAGTTTGTTTTTCCTAAAAATGCAGTTCCAGTATAACTAATATCATTAACTTTAAACCCTACTTGCGTTCCTTCAGGAACTAAGGCGTCAGAGTCTATTTCAACAGCATAAATTATACCTAAGCTTGTTAGTTTTAAGTCATCAAGAACAAAGGACCCCGAAGAAGTATAAGGAATATATGCTTTTTTTCCTGGCCTAGATTGATATTTTAATTTTATTCCATTGGGGGTTTGCTGTAAACCCTTCCAATCAGAAATACTAAAAAGGGATTCGTCTTTTGAGAAATCAAAAGAGTATTCCTTCGGAACTTGGTCTATTGGCAATTTAATTGGAATTATTCTTGTGTTTTCATGTGCTTGTTTATAAGCTCCATATTCTGGCAAATGCCGATATTT
>CAZMCX010000114.1:0-1994 GCA_964565125.1 uncultured archaeon | reverse complement strand
GATTTTAATAAAACATCAAAAGGAACATAATAGGTTTTTCCAACTAAAACTATGTTATTCTTTTTTAAATCCTTGATTGGGGAGTTCAAATAAATATCATTATATATTTCCCCGACAAATGACTTTGGCTTTGTTATTTTTGAATCAATACTTGCATTCAATACAGTTGAATCATTAATAAATAAAGGATTAAAATAATAGTAATAAGTAATAGTCTTATTTGTAAAACTTAGCACATCTATAACAGTATCAACATATTTCACTTTAAAACTTACAACTTTGCCTTTAGGCACTTTAATTTGTGCAATGCCGTTTTTCTCGTCAAAAAAAACTTCTTGATTTTCCCATTCTGCAGTTAATTCAAAGCTTTGTGCTTTTTCATTGTTAAATAGAACATTAAAGTTTACATCTACAGATTTATTTGTCAATTCTAAAGGTAAATTAACAGTCTGCTTATATAAATTTGTGTCTACACCAAACACAGTTTTATCCTCTATTTTGTTTAATTTTGAAAAATCAGTAGTTATCTGGCCATACAACTTGTTATTATCTTTAGTACCTTCAATAATATAAGTTTTAGATTTTTCTAAAATAAATCTTGCACCTTCAACTAAATTATTAGATAAATTAGATAATTCTGTTTTATCTATAAGAATTATATTGTTTTGGAACTCTTTTTGTTTAACAGAAACAATAACATCTAATTCTATTTTTGATGAGTCTTTAGGATATCTTGGCAAAACACTTAAAAAAACAAAAGCATCTTTGTTGAAATCTTGTAAAGTTAATGTTAAATGCTGATCTTTTGGAAAATTAAATTGTTTGTTGTATATTGGGCTGTATTTCAAATAACAATTTTCTAAAGGAATTATATCTAAATAATAATTGCCATCTTCAAAACCAGAAAATTCTTTTTCTTTGTTTGCAGGTAATAAAAATCCTGAATCCCCTACTTTATTTAGCCCAGCATTATCAAAAATATCTATTCCTACATTACAATCGTTTTTGTCATATGTATTTACAGTCAAATAAAAAGAATCTGCATTGCTTTCATCTTCTGATTCATAATCTACTGGCTTATGAGACGAACCGCTATATTTTACTTTAAATTCAAACACTTTAATTATTGGCTCATTAGCAACAGCAATAACAACATTATCATCTACCAAAATATGCATTTTGCTTTTTTTGTCTTCAAATTTAGCGTTAACAGAATATGTCCCCACATCCAAATCAACAAATGCAATCTCACCATTATCATCAGTTACACCTTCACCAATAATAAGTGAGTTTTTAGATAATGTTACATTCACATCTGAAATTATGTCTTTTGTCTTTTTTGATATTGTTTTAACAATTAAATCATTTTTAGGGTTTTGTTCTTGTTGTAATGGTGTTATTACTGTTTCATCATACAAAATTATTGAACAAGTAGGACCACAATTCTGATTTACTGCTTTGAATCCTGTTGGATTAGCAGTTACATGCACACTACCACAATCAGACAACTTGGTATAGTCTTTGCTTCCACTTACGTTAATCTGATCTGTCTTCCCTGAACTTAAACATTTTAAATTTAAAAATATAGGCGAAGTATAAGGTGTTGTTGTATTTGGTGATTTGTAAATTAAAAATAACATCGTTTCTGGTACAGGTCCCTCTAATTTTGCTGCATCTTCTAAAGTAACTGGTTTTACAATATAAACAGAATAAGCTTCTTCTTCAATACTATTAAAATTCTGGGTGTGCTGATAGCCTACATTTGTCACTTTCAAATCCACAGACACCTTTTTAGGAAGTTCAACTACTAAAGTGTTTTTTGTTGTTGTGAAGTTATGATCTTCACCATTAAAGGTTAAAACAACATCTAAGTTCTCGGTAACAGCTACTTTGTTCAGGTAAAAAGAAAAAGTTACATCCATAGTGTGGGGCAATACAAAAAAATAACCTAAAACACAAATAATAATTACTGCCAAAACACCTGCACCAATATA
>CAZMCX010000113.1:0-1996 GCA_964565125.1 uncultured archaeon | reverse complement strand
GCCTACAGCATGCGGGCGGAAAAGAGAAGAAAAAGATAATTGAGAAATAAAATTAGCCTTAAAATCAGCCGAAAGGCTGGTTTTTATTTCTAGGGGCCTGACAAATAATTAGGATGAGTTAATTTGATGGTAGCTTAACAAATGCCAAAAATAACCTTAAACTTGTTAAGTTAAATACTATGACTGAACAAGGAAAAATCTTAAATGAACAGCTTTCTGAGTTTAATAAGCGATTGGGAGTAGTTATATCGCTTCTATTGCGCATCATACCCAAAGAGGAAAAGGGTATTAGTTTAAAAGAACAGGTAAGGATATTGGATAACCTTGGCATCCGACCGCGTGACATAGCAGATATTTTGGGTCGTACTCCAACTCATATTAGTAAGGAGTTAGCGGGGCTCCGCAAGGAAAAGACAAAAAAACATGAACAAGAACAATAATTCTCAAACAAGTCAAAATAATGGCGTAGAAGGAAGGCTTGAAGCTATTGTTGCGCTTCTAGCTGAGTTATTGCCGCAGAATAACAAAATGACCGAACGAGCAAAGGATAAAGCGGCGGCAGCGCTTCTTAAGGCCGGTGTTTCCCAAGATGAATCAGCCAAATTATTGGGAATAAAGCGTGGTCGAGTAACAAAAATAGCAAAAGTTTTAAAAATATGAAAGATCAAGAACTATTTGAACAAATCTCAAAAAAGTTAAGTGCACTCATAGCCCTCTCATTTGTGAAAGAAGCTAATAAGATGACTGCCGAAGAAGGTGTAAGATTACTCAAGCGTTTCGGCTTAAGCAATCAAGATATGGCAGATATATTAGGGACCACAAAACCAACGGTCGAAGTACTCAAAAGTCGAATTAAAAGTAAAAAGAAACAATATGGCTAAAAAAAATAAATAAGTAAGATATGGAAAAAAGTAAAAAACAAGTTAAAAAACGAGTTAAATTAACCGGCGATGATCGTATTGTTGATCTCTTGGAACGTATCGGTGTAGCGAATCTTTATTTGAACGCCAATCTAGGGGAAAATGATATTGCTGATATACTTAAAATGGGTGATAACCGTGTCAGCGAGATTCTCAAGGGCGTTAAAAAGAAAAAAATAACTATACATAAATAATCCAATTTTTCAGACATTAGAAATCTTTTAATCTCCGAAATTGGTATGATGATAGAAAACATTGAAATTTTAAAAAATAATTGCAAAGAGTATGCTCGGCCTAGAAAGAGTGTCGATGTATTAAGAAATGCGAACGGAAGAAACCATTATACAGAAATCGCAAAGATCGTTGGCTTACACGCCACAAAGGTTAGCACTCTTCTTAAAAGAGCAGAAAAACTAGGGTTAGCTAAAAAAATAAAAAAAGGGATTTATAAAAAAAATCCCGGCATTTTGGGTTATATGCCCTCCAAAAATGAAATAAAAAGCAGTTCTTCGGAAACAATGTCGAATATAATTCAAAGAATTACTAAAAACAAAAAAGTTAAAAGTATGCCCTCATCTTCTTTCAGTTTCGCCATTCCTTATAAAATAGGAGCAGATATAAGTAAAATTGCGAAGGCATATTCGACTTTATATTGTAGAAAATACTTTAAGAGAATTAGTTAGAAAAGTATTAAGTCAAAGAACTGATTGGTGGAAAAATTATGTCCCCGGCGACGTACAGATAGATGCCGATAATGCTATTAAAAAAACACCCTATGATGCACCAAAGCGGAATGATAAGCTCGAATATACTCACTTAGGACAACTTAAAGAAATAATTATTTGCAAGAAAAATTGGAATGATTTTTTGTCATATCTCAATGAAAAAGATAAAAATGCTTTCGCTGTAACTATTAATAAAGCAATTCCTTCCCGAAATGCTATCGCTCACTGTATCCCGCTGAAATCAAAGGATTTGAAGGTTGTAGATGTAAGATTTGAGGATATTCTAAAGATGATTAAATAATCAAAATTTAGGCCGAAGTTGAGAAATGAAGCAAAGACGAACTAAGTATT
>CAZMCX010000112.1:0-2024 GCA_964565125.1 uncultured archaeon | reverse complement strand
ATTCAATCTGCACGCTTAAGCGTGCAAAGGGTTTCTTTCAAAGGCTCGCCCTAAACTAGATGAATTAGTTTCTGTTCCTGCAACTGGAGAAGTTCCATTTCTAACTTTACCTACGGTTGTTCCAATAATAGCTTATGAATATTATAGGCAGCTTGGAGGAAGAAAATTTACCTCTGACTTTGTTGAGAAGTGTAGTTCAAAATAAAGATATCCCAAGAAAAGATTTTGTAAAAATACTCGTTGGTAATTTGCATAAATGGAGCAGTGGTCGGAAGTTTAGGCTAGATTGTTATGGAATATTAGATAATTTTAAGAATCAAGATATTATTTTAGAAGAAATCCTAAAGGGTTTAATTGACAAGGAACTCATAAGTGAAGAGATTGATGGTACACTAAGAATCACAAAAAGAGGATTAAATTATCTTAATAATGTTAAAGAGAAAGAGGGATGTGTAAGAGATCATAACAAAGATATCCCTAAAAATTTATCTCTTATAAATAAAAAGGAAAATAAAATTTCATTATCCTTCAACAATGAAGAATTATACGAAAATTTGAGGGTTTGGAGAAATTCAGTTGCCTCTGAAAAAAATATTCCTTCTTATTGTGTCTTTCAAAATAGTACCTTAATCAATTTAGCAAAGCAATTACCTAAAACAAAAGAAGATCTAAACAACATTAAAGGAATTGGTAAGAAAAAAATTGAATCTTATGGAGAAGAAATATTAAAAATTGTAAATGAATATAAGCGAACTAATACCCATAATGAAGAGTTACAAGAACAAGTAGAAATTCCAGGGCCTATAGAAATGAAGATATTTACAGTTGGAGGGCTTACTAAATATATCAAAGATTTATTAGAGTCTGATAAAAAATTAACTAATTTATTAGTGAAGGGAGAAATATCAAATTTAAAACAACATTCTTCAGGGCATATTTATTTTAGTTTAAAAGATAAAGAAAGTCAAATTAAATGTCTTTTGTTTAAAAGAGTCGTAAACTCTCTTAAATTTAATCTTGAACATGGAATGAAGATAATCATTAGAGGAAATATAGAACTATATGAACCTCAGGGGGAGTATAGTATAATTATAGAAGAAATTCAACCAGATGGTTTAGGAGCATTGAATCTGGCTTTCATTCAACTTAAAGAAAAATTAGAAAAAGAGGGCTTATTTTCAAGAGAACATAAAAAACCATTACCAAAATTCCCAAAAGTTATAGGAATAATTACATCCCAAACCGGTGCTGTGCTACAAGACATTTTGAATATAATAAAAAGACGCTACCCTCTTGTTAAGATATTAATCGTGCCAACGGTTGTGCAGGGAAAAGGGGCAGCTAACTCTATTGTTGAATCAATTAAATTGATGAATGAATTTTCTCATGTTGATTCTATAATCTTGGGAAGGGGTGGAGGGTCATTAGAGGACTTATGGTGTTTTAATGAAGAAATTGTTGCTAGAGCGATTTTTGGGTCAAAAATTCCAATAATCTCAGCTGTGGGGCATGAGACAGATTTTACAATTGCGGATTTTGTTGCCGATTATAGAGCTCCAACACCTTCAGCTGCTGCAGAAAAAATAGTGCCAGATATTCAAGAATTATATGAAACTTTGCATAATTTTCATATTAGAAATATTCAAGCCATTAAATATCTTATAGAATTTCATAGATCTAATTTAAACCAAATACTAAAAAGATCACTTTTCAAACGTCCATTTGATAAAATACATGCACATTACAAAGAGATTGACCATATATCTTATAAATTACAAACAGTCATATTAAATAACCTAAGCTCTAAAAGGAAGAGATTGGAGATTATAGAATCTAAAATATCTGCGTTAAATCCAAGATCTATATTAAAAAGGGGGTATAGTATAATAATGAAAAACAATAAAATAATTAAAGACTCTTCGGATGTTAAAATAAGCAACAATATAGATATAATATTGCATAAAGGGAAATTAAATGCTCAAGTCAAAAAAATACAGAAAAACTAAAATGCCTCCAAAAACTGT
>CAZMCX010000111.1:0-2124 GCA_964565125.1 uncultured archaeon | reverse complement strand
ATACTAATCCCACAATTACCTCAAAAGCTTTTGGTTCTGTTGCGTGTATGCTTAGTGTTGCTGAAGAATTGAGATTAGCTGAGATTATCAGGAAAATTGTTCCGGATAATAACTATAAGTTATCTATTTATCAGCATATTGTTATGCAAAGTATTGCTCGCTTTAACTCACCAATAAGCAAAGCAGGAAGCGTAGATTGGTTCAATGAGTCTATCTTACCAATGATTTGGAAGAATGATTTTTCAAGTCCGCAAACGGTTTTTAATCAGTTTGATAAACTGGTGAAAGGGACAACTAACAAAATTCCATTAATAGAAGAAGAATTATGTAAATCTCTTCTGAATAATGGCATCAAACCTTCAACGCTTATCTGGGATCCAACAAACTTTTTTACATATATTGAAGAAGGTGAAGAATTACCAAGAAAAGGTGCGAGCAAAGAAAAAAGATATGATAAAAATATCGTCAATCTCGGAATGGTTGTTAGTGATGAAAATATTCCTTTGTTTCACACAACTTATGAAGGCAATAAACGCGAGTCAGAAGTAATGAATGAAGTTGTTGACACGATTCACGCCCGATTAACAAAGTTAAAAGCAGAGACTAAAGAGATAGTGTTTGTATTTGACAGAGGAAACAATTCTAAAGATAATATCAAAAATTTTAAAGAAAAGCTCCATTTTATAGGAGCTTTAAAGAAAAATCAGTTGCCCCATCTATTTGATATTGATCTGGCTAAGTTTGAGACTCTTTATGAAAGCAAAAATAAGAATATCATGAAAGGCTTTTTAACTAACGAAACAGTATATGGTGAAGAAAGAAGAATTGTTGTTGCTTATAGCGAGGCTACTGCAAAGAAACAGAAAGAAAAGACTGAAGAAGCTGTAAGAAAAATAAAAGAGAAGTTCCAAGAATTGGAACAAAACATGAAATCACCAACCAAGAAAAAGAAGACACAAACTCAAGGCCTGTCAAAAAAGATTAATGATTTTTTCCATAAACAATATTCTTCACTCTTCTCGTGGAGATTCAATGAAGAAAAACAAGAATTCTCATGGAACTTCAAAGAAGAAATTTTTAAAGCAAGAGAAAAAACGTACGGCAAAACAATACTTTTCACAGATTTAAAATACTGGACGGCGGAAAAGATAGCAAAAACATACAACTCAAAAACAATCATTGAGGATGATTTCAAAACACTAAAAAACAAACTTTTAATCCCGATAAAACCGTTTTATTCAAGACTGGATAATCGATTGAAAGCACACATCTTCGTGTGCGTACTATCACTAATCCTCTACCGCTACATGATAAGAAAACTAAAAAACCTGCAACTTTCAGAACCAAAAATAGTCGAAGAAATCAGGAACATGAGAATCGCATTCATAAAACAAGAAAATTCAAATAGCGTCAAAAAAGTCTTAGAAACAATGACTTCTGAACAAATACAAATCTATAACGCCCTTAAACTAGAACGATTTCTACCATAATAACTAATGTTGGGTACTACAAAAATATGGACGACAAACCCATACAAATTGGAAACTCAAGTAAAAATGATCTTGCTAAAATCTCAGAAATTTTCTAACAACTAAAGGTAAAGTTTGAAGTGGTGCAAAACTAAAAAATTATGCAATACAGCATAAAACTAATTCTCACACCAGATAAATTCCTTCCAGCGCTTTTCTCATAATTCCTTCACAGTTCGCCATCTTAGCTATAATGCGATGGTCGGTAGAAGCCTTTTTCACCTGTCCAATTTTATCGATTATCTGGCTGAAAAAGCGTATCAGATCTCCTTCTACTAAATTAGTCTGGTTCATCACTTCAAAGAAACTCTGTCCATTGTAGATAGGATAAACTATGGCGGTAAGCTTAGTCGAATCTCGGATTTTTTTTTCCTGGCGCAGATAATCATTATTGGTAATAGCAGAATATAATTTCCGCAGCTGCTCATTGGGATAAGTTTTTTTAAATTCATCCAAATCTCTATATTCGTAAGCCAGACTGGCCAGTAATAATAAAATCTGATATTCATCCAGCTGCTGCACAAAATCAGTGGCAAATATTTCTCCCATGGTGATTTCGTCTGAAAATATCTTTGCGGAAAACTTGCCCTTATCG
>CAZMCX010000110.1:0-2247 GCA_964565125.1 uncultured archaeon | reverse complement strand
GAAAAAGGAAATATCTGCGGAAATCAAAACTCAAAAGAAGCGGATTGGCTTATTCTTTCTGTACATCAAGATGTTTATTCCGGAAATTGGAGTAAATTAACAGATGGATTTGAAAATGCAATCCTACAAAACAAAGAAAGAATAAAATGTATTGGGCATCCAGAACTTAGCCCTACACACAAAGAGGCAAAAGCAGACCCCTCACAACACATAGATATTGAAAGGCTCACAGAATTTGCAAATAAGCACAATGTTCCTTTAGAAGTTAATGGTTCTAATCTACTAAATGGAAAATCTAATTTTAAGATCCTAAACAAAATGTTAGAAAAAGCAAAGCTAATTATGGTTAACAGTGATGCCCATAATTTATATCAATTAAAAGAAGCAAGAAATATTGCTTACAAATACTTGGAAGATAATGGATTTTTGAAACAAAAATAGGAATAAACTATTTGTATATGTTGTCGTGATGATCAAAATCAATAAACTCAGCGTTGTTTTTGTCTTTAATAAATTTAAACACCAAAACAAAATGTCCAATATGGACTCTTTTTTTATCTTTCATATCGTATCTTAAGTTTTTATAATGTTCTATATTCTCTGTGTTCATAATTTCTTCTATTTTTGTAAGAACTTATTCATATAATTGTTTATTTTTTTGGATAGTTTTCTTAATATGTCTTGTAGGTAAGGGATTATTTCATAATTATACATTCTATCCCTCAACTATCTTTCTTAGTTCTTTAATACTTTTAAAAGAAATACCCTTTTGTTTTTCTAGAACAGACAGTTTTTCTATATATTCATCTTTTAGTTCTGGCTCAACTTCGTTTGTTCTGTATATACCTTACACCCCTAAAAAATAAAAAGAAAGGGAGAACTATTGTCCGTCCATTTACTTAGCTAACTCTTGTTGATCTAGGAAATATACATCACTTGGCAAACCATATGCGTAAGTTAATGTACTACAACTCCAAGACATACTAAACTGTACTTTGCTTGAACTATATTCTGAATCTGGGTTATAATTCCAAGTAGCTTTCCAGGCTTCTTCTGTAGAAGGAATAGCACTCTTTGAACCTACTTTTTTACCATCTGGAATGTCTATTCCATAAGCCTTTAACTGTGAAATATACTCATCTGGAATTATAGATCCCACATCTTGCCAAACATATGTTGTTATTGCATTATCTTTAAACTCAGTTTGTGCATTCAAAGGGCTTGTTGCCCCCATTAAATTATAAAAATGCATATAATTTTTATTTTCTGATAAAATCATAGTAGCCTCGTTCCCATTGATATCATATTCACATTTTACTGTTTTTCCATCACCAATAGCACTAACTATATTCTTCCAGTCGCTCAAACTATCAGTTGTAGAATATGTTTCTCCTGCTTTTACATCTCCACTTGCAATTTTTTCTTCCCCTGCCGTGCTGCTACCTATACATCCACTAAAAAGAAGCGCAAAACATAAAAGCACAACTAACAAACCTAAATACTTCATACCATTACCCCCTTAAACATCAACCTCTAATTCCTTTTTTAATTCCAAATAGGCCTTGCGGCCTTACGATAAGCATTATAAACAACAGGAAGAATGCTATTGCGTCTTTATACCCTGAATTAAAGAACCAGGCACCATAGTTCTCAAACAGCCCAACTACATAGCTCCCAAATATTGAACCATACACTGTGTTCAATCCACCAGTTACAGCACCAACAAATCCTTTAATCATATATCCAGTACCAACTGTGGGGGTTATAACATAATCCAAAGATATTGCCATACCCGCTATTGCACCCAAAACCCCAGCAATCATAAAAGATGCAACAATGATTTTCTTTGAGTTAATACCATATATTTCTGCTAAATCTGGGTTATCAGCAATAGCCCTTAACCCCAAACCAACTTTGGTTTTTTTCATTACATACCAAACTACAACCAATATTAGAATAGTTATTAAAACAATAAAGATTTGAATCTCAGTTATTCTTGCCCCAAAAAAAGATAACCCTTCTTTTATTGGGATATTAAGTCTTCTCGGCGATGCAGAAAACACAATCTGAATAATACTTTCAACAGCAATTAAAACTCCAAAAGAAACCAAAAGCAAAATAACCTTGGAGGCTTTCTTACCCATAAGTCTTTGGTAAAGAAATTTATAAATTACAAAATTAAAAAGAACTGCGGATAAACAAGCAACTATAAATGCACCAAAGTATCCAACATAATCAAATGAAACC
>CAZMCX010000109.1:0-2249 GCA_964565125.1 uncultured archaeon | reverse complement strand
AATCTTAGGGGCTTGATTAAAAGTACTATTGTAGAATTTCGAAACAATATAAAAAGATTTGCAATTAATTGAAGAATATGAAAACATCTCTTGTTTCAACAACAATAAATATTCCAGAATTACTTTTGGGTTATGCTGATAACTTTGAGAAAAACAGACATAAGCAGGAAGTTAATTTTATTCTTGTTGTTGATAAAAAAACGCCTGCAGCGGCTAAGAATATTATAGACAAAATTAAGAAACGGGGATTTGAAACAGAATATTGGTCACTCAAAAAACAAGATTCTTTTTTAAAGAAAACTCCGTGCCTTAAAAAAATTTTACCTTATAATACCGATGCTCGAAGAATTATAGGTATTTTAAGGGCATTAGAGAGAAAAGATAATTTTATAATTTTAATCGATGATGATAATTATGTCGGAGAAAAAGATTTTTTAGGTAGCCACTCTATTGTGGGACGGACAATAGAATTAGATTCGGTGTCTTCGAGTAATGGTTGGTTTAATAGTTGTAGTATGTTGAAAACTCATCCTTCTAATGCCCAAATTTATCATCGTGGATTTCCTTATAGCAAAAGATTTGATGATTTTTATACATGGAGTAGAAGGAAAGCAAGGATTGTAGTTAGTGTTGGTTTGTGGATAGAGGATCCGGATTTGGATGCTGTTTCTAGATTAGAAAGAAAAGTAAAAACAATCTCTTTATTGAAAAACAATAAATTTGTTTTAGAAAAAAATACTTTTGCTCCCATAAATTCCCAAAATATAGCCATCTTGAGCGAAGCATTACCAGCCTATTATTATGTTATTATGGGGAAGGAGATAAAAGGATTAAAAATCGATCGTTATGGTGATATTTGGGGAGGACTATTTTTGGAAAAAATAGCAGATCACCTAGGAGATACAATTTCTTTTGGAAATCCATTAGTATACCACAGGCGTAATCTACATAATTTATTGAACGACCTGAAGCAAGAATTATGGGGTATGTTAATGACCGAGGAATTAGTTTTATTTCTTGAAGAAATAAAACTATCAAAAAGAAGCTATGCCGATTGTTTCTATGAGTTATCTGACCTACTATACAAGAGATTTAAAAAGGGAAATTTTAAAAATAAATTTGTAGATAAAAGTTTGAAAGATTATTTTATTATTTTATCCCGAGAAATGAAAGTTTGGGTTGAATCTTGTACTAAAATACTATATTAAAACAATGAAAATTGCTTTAGTTGTAAGAAATCTAACAGTAAGTGGTGGCTATCAACGATTAATTTTTAATCTAGCAAACCAATTAGTTGAGTTTGGCAATAATGTTGTTATATATACAGCTGCCTACAATCGAGAAAAATGTTATCCAAATTTAGTTGGTAATTTAATTATTAAAGGTGTAAAGGAAAATTTAAACGATAGATACAATAATAAGTTTTTCAATAAGCTGCCTTTAATTGGTAAAATTATTCTTTTTTTAGAAAATAGTTTTATATTTAGACAAGAATCTCGACTATTAGCTAGTATAATAGATAAGAATATCGACCTAATTAATATTCATGATGAATATTCTATTAAAACAGCTTCCTATTTTATAAAACATAAAAAAAAGGTACCAGTAGTGTGGGTTCTAAATAATGAATTGTCTCCTTATTTTCGGAACCCCTCACTAAAATCTTTACACGATATATTTTACTTCTTGCTAAAGTTGTTTATTAGAATAATTAATAAAAAAGATATAAAGATTATATCTGCTTATGTTGTTTATGATAAATATAATCAGAACTTGATAAGTAAATATTTAAAAAAAGAATCGTATCTCATACATCCAGGAGTTGATTTCGATTTCTGGTTTTGTCCCGATGATTTTAAAACAAGACATAACAATAACAGTACTGACTTACAGAATAAAAGAGAATTTAGAATAATTTCAGTAGGCCATTTGTACCCCTATAGGTGTTTTGAAGATATAATAAATGCTTTAAAAATATTAGACAACAGTGATCATGGCATGAACATTATTTTAAAAATTGTTGGTCGTCAAGATTATAGTCCTGATTACGCTCAATTTTTAAAAGATCTAATTAATTCCTTAGGAATGAATGATAAAATCTTTTTTTTGAGTGATTTAAGCGATACTGAGTTAAAAAAAACTTATTATAATAGCGACGCATTTATATTTGTTAATAGTGGACAGACCTGGGGATTAGCGGTTTTTGAGGCAATGGCATGTGGTACACCGGTAATACTTTCTACTGGTTG
>CAZMCX010000108.1:0-2262 GCA_964565125.1 uncultured archaeon | reverse complement strand
ATTCCCCAAATGCACATAATTCAAATATCTTTTTCCTATTTTTTCTGCTTCTTTTAATGTTTTTATTTCAGTTGGACTCTTATCCTGCATTTTGTACATTGGGAAAAATCTTGAAATATGCCAAGGAATGTTTTTGTCAATACTTGCAATAAATTTTGTAATACCCTCTAGCTCGTTTTTAGAATCGTTTTCCCCCGGGATTAATAGAGTAGTTAATTCAATATGAATTCCCTTCTTATGTGCTCTTTTTATGGAATCTAAAACTGGCTTTAATTTTGCACCAGAATGTTTTAAATAAAATTCATTTGAGAAAGATTTCAAATCAATGTTCATTGCATCTATGTACGGTGCAATAAAATCCAAACTCTCTTTTGTGAAATATCCATTTGTAACCATAATATTTTTTAATCCTTTTTTCTGCGCAAGTTTTGCAACATCTTTTACAAATTCAATAAATATTGTTGGCTCGTTATAAGTGTAAGAAATACTTTTACAATTATTTTCTAATGCAAGCTCAACTATTTTTTTTGGAGTATATTTTTGCCCCATAATTGTTTTTTCCTGAGAGATATCATAATTTTGGCAATTTGAGACACCTAAGAAATTTATTAAATAGTTATTATCTGGAATAACTTCACAATTATAAACTATCCCTGAATACTTTTTTGTTTTTATCTTGTGCAAAGGTACTAACCAAAATTTATCTGTTTCAATGAATTTAGTGCGCCCACGTTGTGTTTGTATTTGTGATCCCGCCTCTAGTATTTTTTTTCTAAACATTATTGGATAAATTTTTATATAATAAAGTGTTGACTGGTTTACTAGTCTATTTTCTATTATTTTCTTTTTTGGCGGGTGCCATTCATAAAATGAACTCAAAACCCCAATATGCAACAACAAATTCTGAAGTCCCATGGCAAATGTTTTGGAAACAGTATTAATTGATATGCACTCCTTTAAAATACAGCCATCACCAGCAATTACCGCCCTTAAAAAAGACAATATTACTTCTTCTTTGGCTTCCGCAATTATTGACGGCACATTTTTATTTTTTGAGTTATAACCACATAAGTCTTTAAGTAATATTCCAACAGATGATTTTTGGATTTCTACTGTTGTTGTTGTTCTGCGTACTATGGTTTTTGGATTTATTTTGAAGATTGACTTTATTAATTTGTTAGTTCTAGTAATTAATTTGATTTCATGTTTGCCATAAGAGAACACAGTATTTAGGGATGCCGGCCGAGTTTTTGATTGGATAATATGCCCCTCTGCACAATAATATCCTAATAGTTCTGCTAACTGTTTAGATACTTGTATTTTTTGTGGAATGCCTTTGCCCTTTTCCCCTTTAAATTTAACTAATCCGCCTTTGACTATTGGGGTATTTTCATAATAAAATAAATCATTAGTTATCCCATTTTTTTTTATTTTACATAACAATTTTCGAACATATACCGGGTGTAACCCAAACTTTTTTCCAATTTCTCTAGAAAAAATCCCTGATTTTTTTAATAAAGCCATTTCTTTAATTTGTTTGATAGTTATTTTTAAACTTTTTTTTATAAATACTACATTTTTTTCTAAAATTTTTTGTGTATTTATTATTACTTCTGTTGTATTTGCTTTTTGTTTTGGTAAAAGTAAATAATCTTTTTTAGTAAGATTTTTTGCTGATTTTGGTTCTATTTTGCCATTGTTATATATTAAAATCTGGTGATTTGCGGTGCATTTAACTTCCGGCAAATAATGTGGTAAAATATAACAGATATCTCCACTATACTTTCTTTTAAAAATTGTTTTTATTTTTCCGATATTTCCAAGCGCAGTAATTGTATGTTGTTTTGATGGCAAACCAATTTTTGTTATTCCATTAGAAGTTATAACTTTTGAATCTCTGAAAAGGTCTCGAAAAGAGATTATTTGGTTATTAACGACTAAATTTTGGTCTGGAAGAAAACAAAATTTGCAACGGAAATTACATCCTACAGTTCCAAAAGAAAAAGTTTTTGTATTTGGCATGAAGTGGTATAATGGTTTCTTTTCAATAGGGTCTATGTGCACAGCAATAGGTTTTCCATAAACAAGTAAATAGAGTTTATTTTTTATGTTTTTTCTAACTCCGCACAAACCCACATTCCCTTTAGAAATTATACATTTGTTTGCACAAGCAAAGCATCTTACTTTGTCTTTGTAGGGCTTATAAAGAATACATTCTTTCATAACTATTATTAAGTTTAAGTTCTTATTATTTCTTATGGT
>CAZMCX010000107.1:0-2300 GCA_964565125.1 uncultured archaeon | reverse complement strand
TACATATCATCTATATTATCTGTTGGTTTTAATACTAAGCATTTATTATTAATTTTATTTCTTGAAATTAATTTATCTGCCAAAAATAAATTGTTTATTTCTTTTTTTGTACATTTTTTAACAATGTAATTTTTTTTCTTTAGCTTAGAATAAATTTTAAAAATATCATTTCTAAAGGGATTAGCGTTAAAAAGTTCCAAAAAAACCAAATCATTTCTGGATTTTATTATCTCATTTTTTATCAACAATTGTATTAATTTAGTTTCCATGTTTAGTTAATTCCAACTGACGGGACTTGTGCTTTCAATTTTAAAATTAACACCCACTCCTTTTTTAATTAATAAATCTAGTTCTTTATTATACTGTTTTATAAATTTGTTTATAGTCTGCGTCAAAATTTTATCAGCTTGTGTAAGATTTTTTTCATCTGTAGACGGATTCCCGATTGTAGTTCCCATGACAACATAAGTTAGGTTATCATCATTAGTTATTTTTCTATTAAAATCTTTTACTTTAAATTCATCTACACAAACTTTACCGTTTTTATATATTTTATCTGAAATTGTTTTTGTATATTTACTAATAACTGATACTACTTTCTCTTTGTCATTAATTTGGCTTATAACTTTTAATTTCTTTTTTGGAAAAACTACAAATGTAATTCTATAAAATTCCAAATCATTCAAAACAATAACATTTTCATTCTTTAATAATAAATCATACCAGTATTTTGCTAATTTATGTCTTCTTTCAACTAACTTACTTATCGTATTTATGCCCATTCCTTTAATGGCCAGCCAGAATTTTAATGACTCAAAACCTCTTGAACCGAAAAATGGCGTTGTTAAACCTAAATCAAGATAATTTTCAACATTAACTTTCTCTG
Organism: uncultured archaeon; assembly: GCA_964565125.1. Classification (GTDB taxonomy): domain Archaea; phylum Iainarchaeota; class Iainarchaeia; order Iainarchaeales; family 0-14-0-20-30-16; genus JAQTTP01. The sequence goes on along the minus strand of CAZMCX010000107.1, from coordinate 1,414 downwards.
GATATCTTGAGTATACATTCATCACTTCGGGTTTTTTAAATAAAATATAACTGCTAGAATAAGGGATAAATAATGATTTATGAGGATCAAGAGAAACAGAATCGGCTTTTTCTATACCTTTTAATAATTTTTTATATTTTTTTGAAAACAACAAGCTACCGCCATGACAAGCATCTACATGAAACCATAAATTATATTTTTTACAGACATCAGCTATTGCACTGATATTATCTATACCACTAGTCCTACAATTTCCGGCAATAGCAACTGCGTAAAACAGAACCTTATCTTTAGCAATCTTTTTTATGGTTTTCCCAAAATTTTCAGCAGATGATGTATAATTTTCCCCAGGTTTGCTCCAAATAATAGAATCAGCTCCTAATCCTAACCACGAACAAGCGCTTTTATAAGAATAATGTTCAATACCTCCTGCCATAATTAAAACAGGTTTCTTTTTAAGTGACGCTAGACCTTTTTCCTTTACCGAATCAAATTTATTATTTAAAGCAGTTAGCAGAGAAATATAATTTGACAGGTTACCACCAGAAGTCCACATCCCACCAACCTGAGAAAGTTTATCAATTTTTTCTAATGGTAAAACTTCGTATCCTATTAATTCTCTGAGCCATTCAATCAATTGTATTTCAATTATTGTACCTAATGGCGAACTTTTGTCAAAAGCAATTTGATTCTGATTTAAAAACTGACTATAAATAGCCCCACCAATTGCATGTTTTGAATTGCCCGTATCTGGAAAAGCAAGATATTTTTTATCTGCTTGTGATATTGAAAATTTACCAATTAAATCAAGTGTTTTGTTTAGTTTTTGCTTTGTAATTGGTTTTTGTGGAATTAGATCAGATAATATTTTTTTTAATTCTCTCGGCGTTTGGTAATTTACAATTTTATGTCCTCGTAATTTTCCAGAAAAAAAATCTAAACCCTTTTTAACAAAAACATTAAAAAAATCGTCATCATTTGATGCTTTTTTGGATGGAGACAATAAATATTTATCAACAAAACTAGTACCTTTCATATAAATAGTTACATTAATTTTAAAATAAAATCTGCATAATAACAATTTTTATTCTATTTAAAAAAACGCCAACATCACATTTAGACATTTAGGATAGTCTTTGATAAGAAATTGAGGCTAATAATACACTCTGATTTTATGTCACTAGGAATGTATCCATATTCCATGGTTTTTATAGTTAGGTTGGCCATTATCTATACTTTTAACAGAATTGCTAAAATTAGTGGCGTCTGAAAGGTATCTCATCTTGTGTAGTTTGGCTTCTGTCAAGTTTGGCTAAGGTTAGCAGGGGGAAAAGTCCAGAATGTATGTGAACTTATGCACTAATGTTTGACAAATCAAACTAATTCCATTAATCTTATAATAAGTTTGTTAAAT
>CAZMCX010000106.1:0-2336 GCA_964565125.1 uncultured archaeon | reverse complement strand
CAAACTTTTTTGTTTTTTACAAAAAAGCTTTGTTGGGCCCTGAAACTTTTTGCATGAAGCAAAAAGCTTTCTTGGCACCGTCTGCCAAAAAAGACCATATCCCACAAAGGGATATTCATATCGGCCTATTCCAAGACTATTCGTCCATATATTCTTCTGCTCTTTTGGGTTCAGGGTCCATACCTTTTCTAGTTCTTATTTCTCCAACTACCTTTTTTTGTAATTCTTTAGGCAATGGTTCATAACCCCAGTACTCTGCAGTCCAGATAGCCCTTCCTTGTGATGCGGCTCTTGCTGCTGCGCTGAATCCAATTAATTCTCTTACTGGTGCCTTAGTAATTATAATTGTATCATCACCCTCAGTTTTCATATCTTCCATTTGAACCCTTCTTGATTGTAGTTCTTTGGTCATTGAACCCATAAAATCATTTGGTATTGTAATAAACAATTTCTGCTTTGGCTCCAATATTATTGGATCTGAGGCCATCAATCCTGCATAAATCCCTCTTACCATACAGGGGATTATCTGTGCCGGACCCCTGTGTATTGCGTCCTCGTGCAATATCGCATCCTCAATGTAAACAATTACCCCACATACTTTTTCTTTAGCTAATGGTCCTTCATTTGTGGCTTCAGTAAATGCCTGAACTAAAAGCTCTTTAACTTCACTTATGTGAATCACACCTCTAGTTCTATTTATTATTAGAGAATTATTATTCAAAGCCCAGGTTTTCTTAGCTTCTTCTTTTTCGATTCCCGCGTCTATAAGCTTTTGGATTTTATCTTCATCCTTATTCTCCCTTATCTTTCCATTAAGTTTGAATTCTTTTAGTTTCTCCAATACTGCTAACGGAACCGGCTGAATAATCATCTTAAACTTGTTGTGCTTATTTGGAGATTTTGCCCAAATCAATTGTGATTGCTTAGTTATTGCTTCATTGTACAATACAATTGGCGGACTTACTTCTAATGGTATTTTCATATCATGCTCTAATCTATATCTTACAATTTCTAAGTGCAATTCCCCCATTCCTGAAATCAAGTGCTCTCCAGTATCTGGGTTTATATTTACTCTTACATTTGGATCTTCTTTAACAACTTGTTTTACAGCTTCAATAAGTTTAGGAAGTAATTTAGGATCTTTTGCTTCTATTGACATTGTAATAACTGGTTCAACATTAGTCATAAATTGCTCAAATTCTTGCATTTCTTTTGAAGCAATTGCATTTCCAGCATATGCTTCTTTTAATCCAAGAATAGACCCTATGTTTCCTGCAGATAATCCCTCAATTGGGATTCTATCAGGCCCCATAAATAAAGCCATTTGCTGTATTTTTGCTTTCTTATTCTGACCAACTAATACAATCTCGTCCCCTTTATTAACTCTTCCAGAAAATATTCTTCCAGTTACAATATCTCCTGCGTGTGGGTCAACAACAACATCTGTTACCATCATTGCAAAAGGGCCGTTGGGATCACAATTTAGCATTGCTTTTCCTTCTTCGGAAGTTAAATCTCCTTTCCAAATTTTTGGAACTCTGTATTTCTGGGCTTGGATAGGGTTTGGTATATGTTTAACAACCATACCAATTAATATTTCTGCTAAAGGGCTTTTTTGTGCTAGTGTTTTCTGGTCTCCTTTTTGGCAGAATTCATAAACATCTTTAAATCCAATTTTTGTTTTTTGCATTGAAGACATAGTTACTGCCCAGTTATTATATGCTGAACCAAATCCAACACTATCATCTTGAACTTTAACTTGCCATTTCTCTTTAAACTCTTCTGGCGCATTCTTTTGAATTATTTGATTTACTGCAGATATAACTTTTACAAATCTTTTCTGCATTTCATCAAAATCAATTTTTAATTCATTAACTAATCTATCAACTTTATTAAAGAATAAAATTGGCTTAACATATTCTCTTAGTGCTTCTTTCAAAACAGTTTCAGTTTGTGGCATTACACCCTCAACAATATCAATAACAACAACAGCACCATCAACTGCCCTCATTGCTCTAATTACATCTCCGCCAAAGTCTATGTGACCCGGGGTGTCAATTAAATTAATTAGATAATCTGTGCCATCTATTTTTGAAATTAGTGAAATATTAGAGGCGTTGATTGTAATTCCTCTTTCCTGCTCTAAAGAATAGGAATCCATAAAACACTGCTTACCAGAAAGTTCTTGTGAAATCAGGCCATTTGCTGCAATCATATTATCTGATAAAGTTGTTTTTCCATGGTCAATGTGTGCAACAATTCCGATATTTCTTACGAACTTTGAGTCATCCATTAATTTTGCCGCAATTTTTACTACATCTTCTTTTCTGACCATT
>CAZMCX010000105.1:245-2408 GCA_964565125.1 uncultured archaeon | reverse complement strand
ACTATCAAATCTTTTTAGGTTTAGCATTACTAGGTGAAAGATTAGTTAAACTACACTTACTTCAATCAAAAGAATTAAATTATCCTCTTGCAAAATGCCATGGCCAAGAGACGATTGTAGGAAAACCTCAGTATAATGAAAAGTCAAAGCTATTATGGATTAACAAAACACAATTTTTTGATGGCATTAAACCCGAAGTTTGGAATTACTTTATAGGTGGTTATCAAGTGCTAGATAAATGGTTAAAAGACAGAAAAGGCAGAACTTTATCAGCCGAGGATATCAAACATTATTGTCAGATTGTTACCGCTTTAGAAAAAACTATCGGAATCCAAAAACAAATTGACAAATTTTACCTCAAAATTGAAAAAGATTTTTTACTAAACTAATTTCAGATAAAAAATGATTGAAAAAATTGTAATTCATAACTACAAGTTGTTTGATGATTTTGAACTTGCCTTGAATAAAGACCTAAATATTATTGTCGGGAATAACGAAGCAGGCAAATCAACAATTCTAGAAGCGATAAATTTAGCCTTAACGAAGAGACTTAACGGTAGATTTATCGAAAATGAATTATCTTCTTATATTTTTAATAAAAATTCCGTTGCAAAATATTTTACTGAATTAAACAATAATAAAAACCCTGTTTTGCCTACAATTTTTATTGAATTATATCTATCAAATTCTCCAGAATTTGCATCTTTAAAAGGAACGAATAACTCTAAAAGAGAAAATAAACATGGAATTCGTTTAGAAATAATTTTTGACGATGACTTTAAAAAAGAATGTGAACAATATCTAAAAGATAGAACAAAGATTAATACTATCCCAATTGAATATTACAAAGTAATTTGGCGATCATTTGCTGATAGTGCGATTTCTGCTAGAAGTCTTCCAATCAACCTTTCATTTATCGATGCAACATCAATCAGACTGCTAAGTGGAACTGATTATTATTTACAAAATATTATTAATAACGGGTTAGATATAAAAGAAAGAGTTGCTCTATCAATTGCCTACAGGAAATTGAAAGAAGATTTTTCCGGGCAAAATGCAATAAAAGCAATTAATAACGGCCTCGACAGTAAAAAAGGGGCAATTACTGATAAAAAATTAGCTATCTCTGTAGATATTTCTCAAAAAACAAACTGGGAAACAAATCTGGTCCCACATCTAGATGAATTACCATTTCAGTTTGCTGGAAGCGGGGAGCAAAATTCGTTAAAAATACTACTTGCCCTTGAACGCAAAGCAAAGGATGTAAACATAATACTTATCGAAGAGCCAGAAAATCATCTTTCATTTTTATCAATGAATAAACTTTTAGACAAAATTGTAGAAAAATGCAAAGACAAGCAAATTATTATTGCAACTCATAGCTCATTTGTTTTAAATAAACTTGGTTTGGATAAGTTAATTCTAATTAGCAATACAAATAAGGCCTTCTTAAAAACCTTAGAACCTGAAACACAAAAATATTTTAAAAAACTTTCTGGATTTGATACTTTACGACTTATTCTAGCAAGTAAGGCTATTTTAGTAGAAGGTCCATCAGATGAGCTTATAGTACAAAAAGCTTATATGTTAAACCATGGTGGAAAATTACCAATACACGACGGAATTGATGTAATAAGCGTTGGCCTATCTTTTAAAAGATTTTTAGAGATAGCAAAAAAGCTTAACATTAATGTTTCGGTTGTTACCGATAACGATTCTGACTACAAACACAACATTGAATTGAAATATAAAGATTATTTTAAATCATCAAATATAAAAATTTTTTATGATAAAGACAATAATGCAAACACGCTTGAACCACAGATAATAAAAAATAACAACTTGGCAATGTTAAATGAAATCTTAGAAGAAAATTTTCCAAACCTAAAATTACTTGAAGACTACATGTGCAATAATAAAACCGAGTGTGCACTCAAATTTTTTGAAACTGATAAGAAATTTAATATTCCCCAATATATAAATGACGCTGTTAGATAAAAACAAAATTATTATTGCTTCAGCTGGGGGAAGAAAAACGACTCACCTTGTCAAAGAGGCCTTAAAAATTAATAATAAAAAGGTTCTTTTAACTACTTACACATTAGAAAATCTTGATCAAATAAAAACATCTATTGTTAAAAAAAACGGATTTATTCCTGAAAA
>CAZMCX010000105.1:0-235 GCA_964565125.1 uncultured archaeon | reverse complement strand
TTGACATGGTATAAGTTTTTATTAAGAGACGGTGTTCATCCTTATCAAAACTTCATTCTTAATGATAAGAAAATAAAGTCTATTGATTTTGAATCAATCCCGCCCAGATTTATTGATAAAAAAAACAATTCATATTTTATTAACAAAGCAGAGAATATTTATCAGGACAGAGTTTCAGATTTTGTTTATCAAACAAATCAAATTTCTGGAGGATTAGTTATTAAAAGGTTAGAAA
>CAZMCX010000104.1:0-2428 GCA_964565125.1 uncultured archaeon | reverse complement strand
TTATTTATACAAAAACCTATATCTGTCCACAAGTAAATACTAACAATACTGCCAAGTGAAAATAATACACTTTCAAAAAATGAATACACACCAATGGTAATAAATATTGCTAAACTTGCGGTTATTGCTCGATGTAAATAATCATTGTTTAATAAATTCTTAAAGGATTTAAAAAGGTGATGGAATACCAGCAAGAGAAATGTTAACAATGCAAACAACCCCAATAATCCCGTTTGAATTAAAGTATTCAGATAAAAATTATCATAACTAACGGCACCAAAACCCTCTTTTCCCAACCCCTGACCAAATAGCCAGTCGTAGTTCTTCAAACCATCCAACGCGCGAGTCCAATAAAACGGTCTAAGACTAAGAAATTTATTCATTAAATATGAGGGTTCGTGAAAATATTCCCAACAGTTATAAGTAATAAAACTTCCACCGATAAAAACAAATAAAAGTAAAAGAAATACAAGTACCCTTAAAAGCATCCTTTCTTCACGAATCTTAATTTTTGAATACAACCACAAACAAAATAATGCTATTGCAAAAATTATGGTCCCAAAAAACGGGGCACGTGAATCGCTAAAATAGATAAGAGTTAAATAAAAAGGAACAGAAAAAAGGTATCTTTTTTTACCGCTTAGAGCAAAAACTCCCACTGAAACTATTACTCCCAAAAATGAAAAAAGCCCAAGAAAATTAGGATTATGAAAAAGAGCCTGATAACGAACGCGTTCTCCAACAATATACAGACTATTAGAATCGGCAAATCCCCATAAGATAGAAGCTATGATAGAAACAAGAATAGACCAAAAAAAGATTTTTTTGTATTCTAACTTCTGATTTTCTCCATTTAGGTAATTTGGCAATAGTATAAATGCTAAGAGAAACAAAATAATATATGAAAAGGCAACTAACCCACCTGAAATTGGATAAAAACCGCCAAATAAACCTATTATCATAAATAATAACCATATCGCAAAAAATAAAGAAATATTTCTCGTAGCTTTTGATATTCTAACAAACTTTTTTCCAGTAAGGAGTCCTAAAGTAATTAAAATAAAAATTAATCCCACTAAGAGAAACTTTCCGAAATAAAGTTGCTTTCCTTCAGAAAAAGGGCGAGTAAAAGAAAAAATATTTACTACGATAAATAAAGCTAATAATATTTTAAACAATAATAATTTTCTGGGTTTATTTAATGATTTTGGAACCATATTATACTAACTACTTCTCCCGCTGTTAAATAGGTATGACAGAATGTTTTACTCCGAATTTTAATGCCATTTCTTTAAATTTTTGAACATTCCCGCTCTGGCTAACCGGTAGTGTTTTATCGCTTAATATATTAACCTCAATATCACATTGATTCAAAAAAAGATTATGCAAGTTTATTGCAGCCGTACTTCCAAGGGTAAAAACTTTTAAGAGCTTTAATTTTTCATTAAATAGTGCATATAATAGCTCTATCGGCAAAATCTTAGGAATTAATATAATTTTTTTGTCTCTATTCCCAAATTCTAACATTTTATCGTCACCAGGGTGCTGCTTAATAAAAATTGCATCTACGTCCTTGCTTGAATCTTCTACTAATTCAATAATTTTATCCATATATCCCTGATAGTTTTTGAGCTTTGCATTATAGGATTCACCCAAAAAGAGAGATATTTTGTTAATTCCTTCAATTTGCAACAATAATTCATCAAGTTGGGGGAAAATATTATTCATTTCTTTTCTTATATTCGGTAGTAATAAAAATTCACTTAATGATATGGGTAATCGTACGACTTTCTTTCTAATAGGATTATGTTTTTCGTTAATGATGATGTCTGGTCTTTGAACTAAAACTTTATCTACGTATTTTAGGCGGCCCAAATAACTCCCGGGAATCCCAAATAAATGAGATACTTCTTTCAGCATTCTTTTAAATATATTTTGGTGTTGGTTTACATTTATATAATTACCAAATCCCTCTTCATACATAATTACAGGCTTTTTAAACTCGTAAAACTTTTTCATTATTCCATATTCTGTGGCAACACCCTCATGGGCAATATATAAGCTCTCATAGCTGTCCCAATTCTTTATAGAAGAAGGCAATAACTTTTGCCAATCTTGATAAAAGAAAATTTTCTGAAAAGGGTTTAATTTTGAAGATAACTCATTCGTCCCTGCATCATCTATAAAATAAACCCTGCTCCAAACCTTCAAATTTTGTAATTTATTTACAAAGCTCGAAGCACCCTCAAAATGATTTAATACTATAAGCTCTGAATTTGTATAACCATAACCCTCAACAATTAACCTGCACATTAAATACTGATATGGCTTTGTACAAATAAATAAATTTCGCATATTTTTTCTTTTGATTTATAATAATAAAAATGAAACTTTTTTGAATATGTCTTATCAAAAATTTACAAAAGAT
>CAZMCX010000103.1:0-2447 GCA_964565125.1 uncultured archaeon | reverse complement strand
AGTTGCCCAAAAAGAAAGGGGCTTCGCAGTTATAAACAGATAGATATGTTTTAGTGCAAATTGTTTATAAAGATTACTTTGTATTTCGTTTGTGGCGTAGCAAGTAATGGATAATCTTTATAAAGATTGCCAAATTATATACTGTGGTTTTTTAAAGTTTATTATTAAAGTATATTAGTTAGTAGTGGTGTGTTGTTATGGACGCTAAAAAAATAATCGGAAGGTTTAAAAAATAAAGGTCCATATATAACTAACCTTTTTAAATTAATGCTTGCTAAAGACATAATTTAAATAGAATGCTATTTTGAAATAAATCGTGGTGTAATGTGTAAGATTTTAATTTTTGGGGCGGGGTCTATTGGTACCTATCTTGCGCTTAAATTGTCTGCCGCGGGAAATAAAGTTACTGCTATTGGTGGTAGTAAATTAAAGGGTATAAAAGAAGGAGACACAATAAAAATCAATGCAGAAGAATATAAAATGCCCGAAATTGCGTCTGAATTGGTGGCTGATTCTAGTTATGATTATGTATTTATAACTTGTAAACTTTATGATATTAGGACTTTGCTTAAAGAATTAAAAGATAAAAAAGTTAAATTTAATGTTTTAGTATCAATTCAGAATTCTCTTTTTGATGATATGTGGTATTATGAATATATAAGAGATAAACCCTTTGTAATATTATCTGTTTTTGAAGCGTTTAATTTTGTTGGAAAGGAAATAAAAAAAGCAGATTATAGCGGCCGTTTTGCATTTGTAGAGAATGATATTTTAGGTAAAGATATTGTCAAATTATTTAATACTGCAAAAATAACTGTTGATTTGGTTTCGGATTTAAGAAAAGTGAGGGGTGAAAAAACAGTTTTTAATTGCGCAGTAAATGCCTTGGGGGCCATAGAAAATAAAACATTTAAAGAATTAATATCTGATAGAAGATATAAACAAAAAATAAAAGCAATATTTGATGAAAGTTATGACATTCTTTCCGAACTTGTTAAAATGAAGGCAAAAAGAATGCTTTGGCAAGATTTTGTTGATCGTATTAAAAATATGAACCATTATTCAAGTACTTGGCAAGATGTTAAAGCCAGCAAAAAAACAGAAGTTGCTTTTTTGAATGGTTATATTGTTAATTTGGGAAAGACTTTGGGTAAACCCACTACAGAAAACCTATCTATTGTTGAAGAATTTAGAAAGAAATATCCTGGCCAATATTATGTTCAAATATAAAAAAAGAATTTATTACCCCCTAATTAATGCTATTATTGAGTTTTTGTTTCTTTTGCCACATAAACTTAGACTAAAGATTATATATTTGATTTAATTATATCTTACATGAACCGAGTAATTAAAACTTTGATGCTTTCAGATATATTTATTTTAACTGGGTTTGGGCTAATAGACCCAATAATGGCTATTTTCTTTAAAGAGCATCTGATAGGCGGAACAGTGGTTGCCGCGGGAATTGCCTGGGCTATATTTTTAACAACAAAAAGCATAGTACAAGTGCCATTTTCTAAATATGTTGATAAGCATATGAAAAGTATGGGCTGGTTAATATTTGGTACTTTTATGATTGCACTGGTGCCATTTATTTATATTTTCTCAACACACATACATCATATCTACGTTGCTCAGGTTATCCACGGAATCGGTTCGGCGATAGCATATTCTACCTGGCTGGGCATTTGGAGTAGGAACTTGGACAAAAACCATGAAAGCTTTGAATGGAGTTTATACTCTACTGTTTCCGGGCTTGGTACTGCGATAACTGCATTTTGTGGTGCTTTAATAGCCCAATATGTTGGTTTTGATTATACTTTTGTTATGGTTGGAATATTGTCTCTGGCCGGGTGTATAGTTTTGATGTTTGCAGAATATAAGTCGGAAGAGATCTATAAGCTTAATCTTAGAAATTACCATAAACGGCTCCCGAAACGAAGGCTGTTTAGAAAAGGGCTAATTTAAAGTCTATTAGGGAAATGAACCTGTTGTGGTTAGGATTAAAGGGTGCTAAAGATAAAAGGCAAGCAAAAAGAAAGACGAACAAAACCAATATAAAAAGAATCAGGATAAACTTTGACACCCTAATTGGATTTTTATTTTATTCTTTATCCCTAATTAGCCTTTTGTAAGCATATGCCCTTAGGAGTTCTTGCTCTTTGTTATCTTCTTCTAGGGTCTTTGCCTTGTTTTCCATTGCTTTCCTTGCTACTGCAGTCCATTTTATTTCGGGATGTTTTTTCATAATGTCATGTAGTTCTTTTGGAATTGCTAAAGTCATATTAACCATATATCCGCCCTTAAGCTAGCACAATTACCTTATTTGCCTTATATAAGTAAAATAAGTAATAATAAAAAGGAATCTGATAGAAGTATTATGCAAAAAATAAAAAAAGAATGAATCCCGCCTCTCGGACTTGAACCAAGGATCTTTCGGTTACTGC
>CAZMCX010000102.1:0-2477 GCA_964565125.1 uncultured archaeon | reverse complement strand
TGAGGTAGAAACAACTGTTCGCGATTTAAACAAGAAGGTCCTGGGAAGGACCTTTATTGATATCTGGACGGATTTTTACGATTTTAAATATCTAAAACGTGAAATAATAGTAAAAGGTCGAAAAATTATCTGAATTATCTAAAATAATACGATGGATAAACATTATTTAAATTTGATTATCGAAGAAATAAGAAATTTTAAGAAATTACAAAAACAATGGAGTTATTATGACATGGATGATTTGATAGGGCATTATATCGAAGAAGGCGTTATTTCTACGCCAGAGGAATTGGGGAATATATTAAAAACTTTAAAAGCAAAATTAGGAATTAAAATTAAAAGAGAAACTTTTAATATTTGGTGGTAGTCTTCTAAGAGATGGATAGTACCGGCGTTAGTAAAAAGTAAATTTTTTAATAATATGGCTCGAAATAAAAAAAGAGCTGAAAGAATTATTAAATTATTAAAGAAAGAATACCCATCTGCTAATATTGCTTTAAATTTTAGCAGTCCCCTCGAACTTTTAATAGCTACTATTCTTTCAGCGCAATGTACCGATGAAAGAACAAATAAAGTAACAAGAGTCCTCTTTAAAAAGTATAGAACTGTAAAAGATTATGTAGGTGCTGATTTAAAAATATTTGAGGAAGACATAAGGCAAACAGGTTTTTATAGAAACAAAACAAAAAATATAATCGCCGCTTGTGAAAAAATAATAAAAGAGTTTGATGGAAAAGTACCGCAAAAAATGGAAGACTTAACATCCTTGCCAGGCGTCGGAAGAAAGACAGCAAATATTATACTTACTTTTGCCTTCGGTAAAATAGAAGGAATTGCTGTAGACACCCATGTTAGAAGATTATCACAAAGATTAGGGCTATCAAAAAATAATAATGCAGATAGGATTGAGCAAGATTTAATGAGAATAATTCCTAAAAAATCATGGAAAGATTTTAGTATTCTTATGATAGAACATGGCAGAAAAATCTGTTTTGCAAGGAAACCGCTCTGTAAGAAATGTGTGCTTAAATATATTTGTCCATCTTTTGATTATTTCACAAAATAATTTTATTTTTTTATGGTTAATTATAAAGATGCTAGTGAATATAGGAAAGCAATAGGGGTTAAAACAATTCAAGATATTATTTTTTATCAATATGCTAAAATTATTGCAAAAAGTGCTTTTGGGATTCAAAATGGGAAAGAAGCAAAGAAAAAACACTTTGGCTTTATAAAGAATACATTTCTGGAACTTAAAAATGGCAGAAAATCTTGGTCTGATATAATACGAGAGGATAAACAACTCATTAAAAGTGAGAAAAAATGTATGTATTGTGGGATAGAATACAACAATCTTAATTGGGAGCATATTGTGCCAAAGTCTTTACGTATTAAACCAGAGTGTAGGACCTGTAAAACAATACAAGGAATTCATAATCAGGTGCTGGCATGTAGGCAGTGCAATTCTGCCAAAGGAACAATGGGCCTATATGAATTTTTTAAGATACAATACCCAAATGAAAAAAAATTTTATGATCTTCTACCGCCACTTTTAGAAAAAAAATATCTAAAAACAATTTATAACTGTCATAAATGTGCTCAAACATTAGAGAAAGAAGATTTAGATGGAGATGGAAAGATAACTGTGCTTGATATTGATTTTATTGCCCACCCTAAAAAATAAAGTAAAATATTTTGAAATTAATTTTTAGTCACTTGTGGATAAAAAATTTATAACCAAGATAAAAAACCTAAAAATAGAAAATAAGGTTAAGAAAAAAATAAAAAACTTTGAAGAAAACTTTAATTTTAATCCTAAACAAAAATTTATTGAATTGTGCTTTTGTATCTTAGTTGCCAATGCTCCAATTAGAAAGACGCTGGAAGTTTGGAAGAGAATTTATAAAGACTTTCTTGTATTTCCAGAGGATAAATTAAAAAAGGAACTAAAAAGATTTGGTTGTAGATTTTATAACAAAAAGGCAGCTTATATTGTCTCAGCACGAAAATTTATTAAAAAGATAGATTTTATTATTAAAAACAGAAGAGATTTAGAGACTAGAGAGTGGCTAGTGAAAAACATTAAAGGGATTGCATGGAAAGAATCTTCACATTTTTTAAGAAATTTAGGTTTCAAAAATTTTAGTATTTTAGATAGGCACGTTTTGAAGATTTTATTAGAAAATAAAATTATAGATAAAATTCCCAAATCCCTTTCAAAAAAGCAATACTTAAATATAGAAAAGAAATTAAGAAATGTCTCAAAAATTTTTAACTGTAATCTAGCCGAGTTAGATTTATATTTATTTTATTTAGATACAGGGGAAATTCCCTTTAAGTAAGATAGAAAAACATGATTTATTTTATTTATGGTCCAGATACATATCGGTCGCGGCAGAAATTAAATGAAATAATTGAACACTATAAAAAAATCCACAAAAGTGGACTAAGCTTGAAGTTTTTCGAGGAGAAGGAAT
>CAZMCX010000101.1:0-2499 GCA_964565125.1 uncultured archaeon | reverse complement strand
TATATAACAGGAAAACTTATAATTGTTATGTATAGATAAAGGGTTTTTGCGAAAAGCCCAAATCTCTTTAACACTTGGAACTATTCCAAACTTTACTTTTGGATAAGACATAAAAATCAATTTAATCAGTTATTATTAATTGTTTTTTTTCTAGATCTAACTTTACTTTTTGGCCAGTTTTTAAAATTTTTGTTGCATTTTCTAACTTTATACAAGTAATACCAAATTCCCTAGAAAAAATTGATATGTGGTTTAAAATTCCACCTTTTTCAACTATTATTGCAGATGCTTGCAATAGGTTTGGTGAATCAAAAGGTGTAACAACATTAGCTACTGCAATTTTGTTGTTAATTGATTTACCACAATATAACTCTATTTCTCCACACAAAAAATCATTTGACTTACTTAAAACTTCAAAAGTATACATTTACTCACCAACCATCTCTCGAATTATTCTTTCTGTTGAATCTAAAAATTTCTGTTTGTTGTTTAAGACATACTGTTTTTTTTCATCTGAGAAAAAATAATCCTCTTTATTTAAATAAAACTTTAACTTTCTCACGGGCCTCAAGCCCAAATATTTTCTAAATTGATTTATAAAATAAAGTTGTATTTCTTTTATGTTTTTTGACCTTATATTTTGTTTTTTCAAAATAGAAGTAACTATTTTTTTTTTCAACAATTCTGGGCTAATATCTTTGTCAGATAAATATAAATTATATTTTTGTACTTTTTCTGGGTCCAAGGTATGCATAAAATAACCTAATTTGGGGCTTTGGTCAACTTTTGCGATTATTTTTACTTTTCCAATAGATAATTGATATTCCCGCATAATATAATCTGAATCGACACACAATGTACTAAAACATCTGCGATAAACTGGCAACTCTATTTCTGATAAAGAATTTAACAAAAAAATAATTGCCCCATACTCAGCAGTGTATTTACAAATCTCTTTAGGAACCTTTCGTATCTCTTTAAGATCAGTAAGAACAAAGTTATACATTTTTTTTAAGGCCTCTTGTTTTTGTTGGTTTTTGAAATCACGGTTTAACAAAATTAAAAAAAGATCATAACCTTCAAAAAAAGAAAAATGATTCTTTGATAAAATATATTTAGTTACTTCCTCAGGCATATTTTTTGCAATTAAATCTGAAGCCATACCAGTAGGAAATGGCCAACTACTTTCAGGATCAGAAAACACATTCAGACCATATAACTCTTTAGCAATATTCGCAAACATTTAAATGACTCCTGCGATTTTTAATTTTTTACAGATATATTCATAGTTATCTTTTTTTAGATTTGCATCTTCGTACAACGAATTATAAATAATATTTTTGTAAAAACAGCCCCTTGCCGCATTGAAATTAACTAACAGTTTAGAACTATTTTCTTTTTTTTCTTTAGCAACAATTGCCTTAAAGGCCCCATTTTCCGCCATTTGGTCATCCAAAGATCTATTGTCAGTTATATCAAACAAAAAATATTTCTCTTTGTCTGGCAAGCCAGCAAAACGATTACAAAAATATACTTTTCCATCTGAATCTAAAGCGAATTGTCTTTTCTTGTCTAATGATTTATTATTAAATTCGCAAGTATTTATTTCTTTTCCATAAATTGCCTTCATTATATATTGATCTATAGTTTTTATTTTAAAATTGGCCGGATCCTTTGAAAGATAAATATCAACTAATTTTCTAAAAAATGCCTTTTTTTCATCCAGAGTCAATGCAAAATTAGATGAAAATAATAAGTTTATATTTGCATTGATGCTATTTGACTCCAAAAACTCAAAGAGTGTTTTGGCATTAGAATTATATTTACCAACCGTAACAACCGCGCCAACAGAGTTTTGGTATTTTTTTAATATTTGTAAGTTATTTAAAATTATATCAAATGTTTCAGATCCATTTTTGCATAATCGAATAATATTTTGACTTTTATTACCGTCAATAGACGTACCAATAAAATAGTTATTTTTTTTAAAAAATGTAGCAAATTTAGAGTCATAACAAATAAGATTTGTTTGAATACATTTTATATATTTTATTGAATATTTTTCTTCTGATTCGGAGATTACTTTTTCTGCTTTTTTATATTTGTTTAAACCCCAAAGTAAGGGTTCTCCACCATGAAACAAAATCTCAATATTTTTTATATTTTCGCCCAAATAAAAACTAGTTATTCTTTCTAGGCCTTTTTTAAAAATAGCAATTGACATATTTGGTGAGACTACTGCATCAACATAGCAATATTTACAAGCCAAATTACAAGTGTTTCCTACAGGTCTCACAATTATTGTTGGCATACAAAAACACACTAATATTTATCAAAATATTGGTCACAGTTACCGTCGGTACAACATTCCTCACCGTTATAGTCATATTTAGAACATTTTATTTTTTCTGTAGCCATTTCTTTTTTTATTCTATCTAAGATATTTTTCATAACTTTCGCCCCATAAAAATTAATTAATACTATATGGCTTTCCACCAC
>CAZMCX010000100.1:0-2516 GCA_964565125.1 uncultured archaeon | reverse complement strand
ATGGGTATTTATATTTCCTAAGCAATTTGTGCATAAAATATAATTACTCATTGCACATTTAAAAGATTACCTTATTTCCATATTTCCAGAAGGCAATTGCTTAACGAAGTCGTCCAAAGTCAAATATCTCGCATCATTGGTTTTTAGGAAGCCAAAAAATTTGGAATTCAACTTTTTTGCTGCATCCCCTTTTTTTAATTTCCCTTGTAGGACTTGCGAAATTTCAGTTTTTGCATTTTTCTTTACTGCGGATTCAGAACCAGCAAATGGCAAATATATTTTTTCAGACTCAAAGAATTTAGAAATATCAAGCAATGAAAAAGATAGCCTAAGATCCATACTTTTATACCATTCTCTCTCGCCCCTTATTACAAATGATCCTTTGGGCAGATATTCTCCTGGGCCTGTGGTTTTTGAAACTTGGTCTGGGGTAATAGAATAAACGTCTATTGATCCAAAACCTTCTTTCCAAGCTTTAGAAAAACAGCCAGCAAACAAAGCCGCATCTTTAAGATCAACCTCTTTTGCTTTAGAGCCGCCTTTTAGTAAAACAAATGCTGCGCCTTGGATGTTTGTGTGAAATGCAACATCATCTTTTTCAAGATATTTTTTTATTAAAAGTTCATTTGTTGTTGAATCACGGCCAGCAACGATTAAGTGCCCATTAGTAGAAATACTCCAATAAAATTTTTCAAACCAGAATGTGGGCCTTTTTACTTTAGCAACAGACCTTTCTTTAATCAAGGTACTTTTGGCATTCTCGGCGTTTAACTTTTTTTCCAAGTCTGATTTTGCTATAAGTGCAGATTCTAATTTCTTTTTGTTCTTCTTAGAAGAAAGATAATATTCTTGTGCACTTTTGTAAACTGAATCATAAAGGCCAATTTCAATATCCATGCTAACTCCACCCATATTAATATATATAAACAAAAATATTTATATATAAAAAAGCTATTTATAGGGTGTAAGGGTAAAATGGGTGAAACTATGGCATTAGAGAGAATTTCAACAGGCATTAAAGGTTTAGACGAACTTATTGAGGGGGGGATACCCAGAAATAGAACTATTTTGGTTGCGGGTGCAACTGGTTCTGGAAAAACAATATTTTCTATGCAATTTTTGTATAACGGGGCCCTTGAAAGTAATGAGCCCGGAGTTTACGTTACTTTGGATGAAAGACCAGACCTTATCAGAGAGGATATGGAAAACTTTGGTTGGGATATAAAAGACTTAGAAGAACAGAGAAAACTAGTTATTATTGACGCATCTATCGGGCGTTTGGGGCTTCCTTCAAACGAAGAACACGCCATAGTTGATACTAGCTTTGATTATAAAAAATTAATGCTAGAAACAATCAAGACCTGTAAAGCAATTGGGGCAAAGAGATTAGTAATAGATTCTGTTGCAACTATGGGCATGTATTTTAAAAACCAAGATGATGCGAGACTAGCAATTCTAGAGATGATGTATCTGTTTTCAAAAATTGGTGTTACCACCCTTATGGTATCAGAAATTGAGCAGGATACTAAGAAATATAGTAGATTTGGGGTGGAAGAATTTGTTGCTGATGGTGCTTTTATTTTAAAATATCTGGATACTGGTGTCCAAGGTATTAACAGAACTTTTTTAGTAAGAAAAATGAGGGCCACAAACCACTCGTCCAACATACACCCGTTAGAAATAACAAAAAAAGGGATAGAGATCACAAAAATAGAGCGATATGGCATCTAAAAAAGTAAAATAAAGCCTGCAATTACAACAATCAATAATAATAATTTAAGCCAAACAAGTTTGCCTTTAAAAAACCAGGAAATTACTTCAAAAATCAACTTAGATAGGTACA
Organism: uncultured archaeon; assembly: GCA_964565125.1. Lineage (GTDB taxonomy): Archaea > Iainarchaeota > Iainarchaeia > Iainarchaeales > 0-14-0-20-30-16 > JAQTTP01. The sequence continues at coordinate 673 of CAZMCX010000100.1, read as the reverse complement.
AGAAAATATAGCCGATATATTTAAAAAAATTAAGCGGATTCTTTATTTCGGAAACCATATTAGAAAAAAGAGTTAAATTTCCTTTGTCTTTAAAACCAGCTATTGCCCCCTCCAAAAAATCAAACCCTGACAAAGCAGTTTTATTAGTTGCCACAATAGAAATCTTGTAATCTTTATCTAATTTAAAGCTAACTTCCCATATCGGCAGATAAACAAGGTCAACTTCTGTTATAAAGTGCTTATCTTTTTCGTCCAGCAGATAAGGCAATTTGTAGTTCAATAAATCCAATGCTTTGCTTTCTTGAATGATTTTGGGGGTTATAACCTGTGGCTTATAAAGTTTATACACCTCTAAAGTCAGTAATTGATCCAATTCCACACGTTCAGATTTAATTGCATTACAAAATTCTTTATTATCTAAAATAATCTCGGAATTACTTGCATTGAGAAAGCCGGTACCTCTCTTTTTCCCTTGGTGGTATTCAAAGACCCAAAATGGGATATAAAATAAATTAACTACGGGGATATCATAATCTGATAATTCTGTACCTTTCTTTGACAATAGATCATCTAAATACTCAGTCATGTCTTGTGGAGAAATAGTATTTAAAAAAGTAGAACGCAATTAGCACACCCAACAAAGATGGGATAAAGAAATTTCCCGCAGGAAATT
>CAZMCX010000099.1:0-2543 GCA_964565125.1 uncultured archaeon | reverse complement strand
ATTAACACAACCTTCGCTATATGGTTCGTTATATATTTTACTTACCACCAAATCAGGGGCATTCTCTAATAAACACTTAGAACTACAGCCATCTCCGTCTTTGTTGTTTCCATCATCACAGTTTTCGCCTTGTTCAATAACTCCATTACCACAAATTCCACTTAAATCAACACAAGCGCCCTTTTTACAGGCATATCCTGGGCCATAGTTTTTACAATTAACTATATTATAATCTGGCCAAGCAAGATAATAATTTATACTATCTTTTTTTGCAGAATTATATATTGGCCTACAATATGCTTCATATAACATCTCCGGACTTTTACAATAGTCTGTTTTTTGCTCACAACCAACATTGACCTCTACTTTCTGAGACAGATTATAAGAAATATAAGAAAATGGTTCTTTTGCATATCCAGTTACTGTTCCAGTTTTAAAATCCGATAAATCCAAATCTTTACAAGCAAATTTGTATAATGATAACATTTCCATTTCTAAAGATTGGCAGTTCTTTGAAACTACAAGATCCCTTACTTCTTCACTTATTGGCAAAGGTTTATTTTTTACAATGTCTTTCATTTTATTATAATCAATCACGGGAATAAACAAGTAACTATCTTTAGCAGTAATAGAACTTAAGAATCCAAATGCAAAAATGCCAACAACAATAAGCAAAATTAGAGCAATTCCAAAATAACCTTTATTCAAAAATAATCCCTCGGATAATATGGAGGAGCCTTATATATATTTCTTTACTCCCATCTTAACAAACTCAGTTAACTCTTTCATATCTGGCTTCTTTCCGGTTTGCTTTACTATTTCCTGGATTATTGGGCCCATCATTGGGTTCAAGGCAGATTCTTTTCTTTGCTTTATGAAGTCTTTATTCTTTTCAAGATATCTCAAGATAATGCTTTTTACATCCCCACTTAATCTTTGCCTTTCGTGCTTTTCTAAAACTTCTTGGAGACTTGAGCCATTTCTATGTGCCTCTAAAAGAGCTTTGAAATCATTCTTGTGTACCTTTCCGCCCTTTTGGGCATCTAATATCCAAACTACCTCGCCAATACCCTCTTTTTCCAGCAATAAGGTTAACTCCGCCAAAGACAAGATATCATAAAGCCCAATATAACTCTCAAACTCTCTTGCGTGATTATTCTCTGCAACTTGTTCAGAAAGCTGTTTGTTCAGACCTTTTGACATATAGAGTTTAACCCTCTCAGAATACCACAAAGGAAGCTCTTTAATCTTTTTCTTTAAATCCTGCGCATTTATTTCAATAAACGGGATATCTGTTTCAGGATACATCCTTGCTGCACCAGGCAAAGGCCTTGCATACTTTGTAGTACCATCCTCATTTGGCGCTCTTGTCTCTTCTGGAACTCCTTTCTTTAACATCTCCAGCCTTTCAACAATGCCCTTAAAGCAAAACTCTGCCTTTTCTTTATTTGCCACAATCACAAAGATAAATCCATCTTTCTCTTTACAACCCAATTCTTTTCTTATCTTTTCAACTTCCCCATCTGTGATTCCATAATTTGGAAGTTCATCACAATGGATTAGACCACCAACACCACATTGAACTTTAATAAAATCCGACAAATCCGTTGCAAGCCTTTTATTAGGCTGTAGTTCAGTGCCCAGTAGGCCCTTAGAACCTGTGACCTTAGAACCTATAATTAATTGTCCTTTACTTAGTGCAGTTTTTATCATTTTACTTTCTGACTTTGCCAGTAGGCCTGTAAGGTCCTTTAGCTCTACCTTAGTAACAGATAATTTTTTCCCAATTTCCAAAATGTTTTGTTGCCTTATAACTTCGTTTTTTACATATTGGCCTATTAAATCTAATTCTTGTACACCTTTGATCTCTATTCTTGACCCGCCTTTAATTGAGATATTAATATCCTGCCTTATTGTTCCTAAGCCTCTCTTAGCGAACCCAGTAATTCTAAACAGTTCACCTATTTTCATAGCTACTTCTTTTGCTTCTTCTGGGCTTTTAATGTCCGGGGCAGTAGTAAACTCTATTAGAGGAATTCCCAATCTATCAAGGCCATATTTTACAAATCCTTCGCCTTGCTCAATAATCTTACAAGCATCTTCTTCCAAACAAATTGATTCTACACCTATTTTCTTGTTATTAACTTCTAAGATTCCATCTTTTGCTACCTGCATTGTTCTCTGGAAACCTGTTGTATTAGATCCGTTAATTACCATCTTTCGCATTATGTAGACAATATCAAAAATAGTTGCATTTGTTTTCAAAGCCACTTCCAGCACAGCCTTTAAAGCAGTTTTATTTAATTCGTGTGGTGGCTCTTCATCCAGTTCCACCAGACAAGCATAGTCTTTATGGAACTTATAAATATATTCTAGATTTTTGTTAAACTCCTGCAAAGCGGCCTTATCAAATTCCCCGTTCTCAGAGGCAACAGGCCTTAATTTTCTGACTAAAGAATATTCGTATTTCCCTTCGTTTATGTTGGACGGGCATGAACAGAAAAGCTTTCCAACATCCAATTGCTGGTGGCATTCTAATCCTA
>CAZMCX010000098.1:0-2555 GCA_964565125.1 uncultured archaeon | reverse complement strand
GGAAGTTGGATAGAAAAAACAAAAAAGATTGATATTGTAAGCGCGAATCTGAATATAATAATTAAAGAACCGCTTGTGAATGCGGACATCCTGAGAAATAGCGAATACAAAATAAGAGTGCAATTATTGGACAATGCAGGCAAAGCAATTACTGGTGCTAAAGTAGATGCACAACTAAAAGATGGGATTGTTTTTTCCCTACCCCCAACCTCAAACGGGAATTATGAGGGAACATTTACTGCTACCCTTTACAACGATGCAAAGAATTCAATAGAAGTTTCCGCAAGTGTGAGCACTGGCGGTCTAAGCTTGAAATCTAAAAAGGCAGTAGAAATATATATTGTTCCTGGTGAGTTGGTTCCAGAAATAGAATTAGATACCTCTTTTGCAGGAGAATCCGGAAAAGAAACATTTTCGCTAGGGTCTAAAATAAATAACGTGGCTATATGCTTCAAAGATAAAGATAGTGAGAACTATTCTCAAGACATAAATAACGGGAAAATAATCTTGCAAGCTTATGAGAAGAAAGAGTTTGCATTGGGAAAGGAAGGGGGATGTTTTACTGCCTACTTGGATTACTCAGTAAGCGACAAAGATGTTGAAACCGGAATAATATATTTCAAGTTTGATGTTACTGATAAATACACGAATTATGTTTCTAAAACCTACAAATCAAAAGAATATGAAGTAAAAAATGTAACTGGAATAATTGATTTGGAAATTGTTGAACCAAATGAAAAAATAACTACAATAAATTATGGACAACAGATCCCTATAAGCGTGAAAATAAAAAGTGAAAAGGAAATCAAGCCTTTATTTGTTTATTTGAGTGATGGTGAAGAGCATTATTTGGCACAGGATAAAAATAATCCCTACTTGTTCTTTGGGCTATATGCTCTTTCTGAAAAAACAGGAGACAAGAAAGTAATTGATTTTGTTGCGCAAGCAGAATATAATGGGGTTCTAGTAAACGCAAAGAAAACAAAAGAATTCAAGTTAAGTAACAAATTGAATATTGAGATGGTAAATCCAAGCGAGGATGGAAGTTATCTCCAAACAAACTTGAAAATAAAAATAAATTATGAAAACGGATTGAGTTATGATGAAAATACAATTTTATTAACTGTTGATGACGAGAATTTTGTATTTGAAAAGAACGAAGACGGAATTTACGAAGCAGATTATGGAATCCCTTTATTTGGAAGCGCATCTCTTAATTTTGGTGGCGAAGATGATCTAGGAAATACCGTGAATGTAAAAAAAGATTTGGAATTTGTAAGTCCACTACTCTCTGTAAACACCTGGCTGTTTATTTTATTGGGGATTGTTGGAATTGTTTTGCTTATAGTAATTTATTGGAGAGTAAGAAAGATTTTGAATAAAGCAGCCAAGGGGAAGAGCCTGGAAGAATATATGCTTGAATTGGATACTGCAAAAAAAACACAGTCTCAGTTAATAAGAGATAAGTTTGCACAAAAAATCTCAGATGAAGAGTTCCAAAAGCAGAATACTGAGTTGGGGCAGAAGGTTAGAATTTTAGAAGCAAAAGTAAATGCAATGAAAGAAAAAGAGAATAAAAAACATACAGAACTTGTTGAGAAAAGTTATAATGAGTTAAGTGTGGAAGAAAAAACACAGGCAATAATTAGAAAAAATAATGAAAGTGCAATATATGTACAATATAAAGAAGATATTGACAAACTAGTAAATTGGCTTGTTCCAAAGAAAGATAACTATACAAAAGATGGCATAAAACAAGCATTAGAAAACAAAAAAATTGCTCCAGAAATAATAGAAGAAGTAATAAAAAGAGTATATTTATAATAATATGTTAATAAATAAAAAGGGGAATTTTATGACAAAAATTACTGCAAAGTTAACCGAAGAAAAAAAATTATTATCATTATCATTATTTGTATCATTAATATTATTAAATATCCATACCCCCAATCGTCTTTCAAAAAAAACCTTTGCTATTATCCAAAAGTATTCCACGGCAGATTTAAAAGCATTGATTTTTGAAATTAAATCAATAAACAAAAAAAATCAGAATCCATATATAACATATTATAAAACCCATAAATTGCTAATTTGGGCAGTAAAAGATCTGGGCTTACTTTTTTCAGGAGAGTCTGTTTTTAGAAAACAATTAATCTACTTCTTTTGGATGTGGAATTATTTTATAAAAGGGATTTTTTGTAAAACTAAAGATATTAAAGCAAAGGTAGCATCCAGATTAGAAGATATTCTGGTTCCGGATAAAGTAAAATATTCCATTGCATATGATTATTCTAAAAAGGAATTAATTGATTTAATATTTTGGATGAACCAAGTAGAAATTGGATATATTCACATATTTAAAAAATATTGTAAAGAACCTAAAAAACTAATTGATAAATTACACTGTGCTGTACTGGTTTTGGGTAAGTAGATTCTTTTTGGTGGTTTATGTCTGGCTGGTTTGTCTTTAGGCATTGCTTCTTTTTGTCTGACTAAAGCCGTTCTGGTCCTACTCTAGTTCCTAAATACCTTTTTATATCTATATTCCCTTTTTT
>CAZMCX010000097.1:0-2591 GCA_964565125.1 uncultured archaeon | reverse complement strand
AATTTATCACTGTAATTTATAAACTCTATTTAATAACCAATTTAATGCCATTTTTTTTGCAAAGCTTTTCAATTCTAATTCCGTTTGGGGAACTGACAAGAAATCATATTCTTTTTCTATTTTCTGCCAAATCATACTTATTTATTGTTTGACCCCAAACAACATACAAAACCTTACATTCTTTTTTTCCAATCATATCTTCACCCCGTTGAATATTATATGCGGTTCCACCACTAAAGGCAAAGCAGCCATAGTAACATATAATATATAACTAGAAAACTTATAATTGTTATGTATAGATAAAGGGTTTTTGCGAAAAAGTGTTCTTTGAAGCAAAACTTTGTAATTTCTGCAGTAACTCATCAATAATTAATAGTTAGTTTTCTATAATTACAAATCTGAACACATTAGTTCAAAACTTTACTTTGGGATAAGACCCAAAAATAATCTCTGCTACTTTGGTTTAAGTAAATAAAACCACTCTATATTCCCACTAGATTTGGACCCCCCACGTAATTCAGATCGCGCTTTTTTTAAAATTACAAAATATTTAAGAGTCCACTCTTCAAATGCAGACAGCAATTTATCTAATTTTTGTTTAGATACAATCCCTTTGCCCCCCTCATAATGGGGTTTAAAAAGAGCAATAATTTGCCCCCCCGAATTTAAAAAATTTGGCAAAAACAATAATACTTTATTTAACTTTACTCCTGTTAAATCCACAGAGATAATGTCAAATTTCTGTACAGGCAAGTTATCAAAATCTTTTTTATTAGTGGCATCAAATTTATCAATAAAAACAACTTTTTCGTCTTTTTGTAAAGACCGATCTAATATATTGTAACCAATATCTACTGCCACTATTTTTTTTATGCCGTTTTGTAAAAAAAAATGGGAAAACCCACCATTAGAACAACCAATATCTAAAATTATTTTTCCTGCAAAATCCACATTGGTTTTTTTAATAAATGATTCTAATTTATAGCCCCCTCTACTCACATACTTAAAATTAGATGCTAAAACCACTTTGTCTAATTCTTTTACATTATATGCTTGTTTAGTAACTGCCTTGTCGTTTACAATAACAAACCCACGTTTAATTAAATCTACGGATTTCGATCTAGTTAAATTATATTTAGTTACAAGATATATATCTAAACGCATTTTTCATCAACCGAAAAATTTTCACCAAAAACAATTCTAAGATACTTTTCATTTTCTGCACATTTTTTAAAAAATGCCGGTATTAAGACCTGAGATATAGCACAATTATACGGATAAGGTCCTTCAGTTTTTTTACCTAAAATTAATCTAATTGGGCAATTACTTTTACAAATGTGAACTAAATTACACTTAGAACAAATGAGATAATTTTCTGGATAATATTTGGCTAACTGTTTTTGTTGGTAATCTTTAATTTTAACAAAGTTAATTTCTTTTTTATGATTTAATTTCCACAAAATAGAATTATTTTCGTTATTAGGATTAATATTTTCTACGCAGGACCCCAAGACCCCAAATGGCGAAACAATTAATTTATTTCTTAATGCACAAAAATAACTTACACCTGGCAAAGACAAATAAGATGTATCCAAATAGGCAGTTATATTTTTAGATACTAACAGATCTAGTGTTTCAATAAATTTATTTGCAAATTCTTTAGGATCTGCACGTTTAACTATTTTTGACCTATCCGAAAGAGAACTATGCACTGATTCTATTTTTATTGCATCAATGTTATATTTTTTTATAATATTCAAAACATCCTTAGGCATAGAATTTACATTTGCATTAGTTATTGTCATTTGAACACTTAACAGTTCTTTAGGATATTTTTCTTTCAAAGTGTTAAAAACACTATTCAATTTTTCTCCAGAATTAAAACTAACTCCTGGGCGAGCTACCGAATTTGTACTACCATCAAAAGAAATTCTTAAATATACTTTATTATCAATTAGCCAGCCCAAATAATCCAATACTTTTGTACCATTTGTTACAATTCTTATTGTTGGTTCCAAATGTATAGATTTCACATAATCAACAATTTTTGATATTAATTCAAAATTCAGAAGCGGTTCACCGCCACCTGCAAAGAACAAATTTATCTTTTTTGCTTCCGGATATTGCAAGACCATCTGATCCAGCACATATTTACTATCTACAAAAGTTAATTTTTTTTTAGACACCCCCCCATCCGCATAACAATATGTACATCTTAGATTACATTGCATGGTTGGTAAAAAAGTAAGACTTAGCGTTTCTTTGTCTGCTTTGCCACAGAAACCCGCATATTCCTCCCGCAAATTACAGACAAAACTTTTATTAACTTCCGAAAAAATCTTTTTTTTGTTAGAGTTATATTCATCTAAAGTTGCAAAAACTAAAGTTTTATCACCAGTAATTACTACTTTATCCCCTAAATTAATAATTTTCGGTTCAAATATTGTCACAAATGATCACAAATTCTATTGTTTACAACACCCTGGTTCTGCAGACCCTGTGATTTTTTCATTTATTTTTCCGTCTACAAAAGTGGTATTCCATTTATATATTTTCATTAACTTCACCCCATTATTAAATTAAATATTATC
>CAZMCX010000096.1:0-2633 GCA_964565125.1 uncultured archaeon | reverse complement strand
TCAAATCCTATCACAGTTATAGCATATGACCAGGCAGGCAATAATGTTACTAACATATCATTAACTGTTACAAGAACATCAACTTCAACTGGCGGAGGCGGAGGAGGCGGAGGAGCCGCAGCTGTTACTACTGTTATTTCATTTACAGCACAAGGAATCAATGTTTCATCAAGGACAAATGATATCATAAGGTTTATCTTTAGCGGGGCCTATCACACAATAAAAGTCATAAAGGTTGGGGCCAATTATGTTACTTTGGAGATTGCATCAGACCCTGTTACAGTAACATTAAATCTTCTTGAGTCCAAAAAGCTTGACCTGAATAATGACAATTATTATGACTTATATGTCAAGCTGAACGAGATAAAGAGCAGCAAGGCTTACTTAACAGTAAAGTATATTCATGAGATTATAAAACCTGTTGTAGCTCCTCCTGCTGAAGAAGAAGAGCCAGAGGAGGTTCCAGAAGAGGTTCCAGAAGAAGTTCCTCAAGAGGAGGAAGTTTTGCCAGAAGAAGAAGTTACTCCTAAAAAACTAAATACAGAAGTAATAATTCTCTTCGTAATAATACTAATTGTTGCTGGATTAATGGGTTATTTAACCTATAAGAAGAAAAAAAGACATTGATTGTTGTTAGTTGCAATTGAGAAAGAGGGCTAAAAAAGAAAGGGCATATACTTAACATTTATAAATGATTGTTCATTCCCAACACTTAGACTTAATATTAAGTGTTATCATTTAAATATAGTAATTTAGGAAGATTTATAAAGTAGAATATTAAAGTGAATATAAAAGGTGAAAAAAATGGATAATAAACCAATTATTGTTTTTGACGAATCTGTTAAATCTAAAGTTATTAAATCTTTAGGATTTAAGAAAGATAAGGAGTCTAAATTAATTGACAATGATGGAAAACTAGCAACATCTCAAGATTTTGAAACTATTAGTTCTAATGAATTTGGGGGTGTTTTACAAGGATCCAAAATCCCAATAAAAAATAAAGAATCTGAACTAGTTAAATATTTTATTTCTGGTAAATGTTAAAATGGGTGTTTGGGATTTTTTAAAAGGGATAATCCCGAAAAAATTAATTAATATTAACATAGATAATAGAAAAATTGAGATTAATAATTCTTCCATAAATTTTGGTGATCAAACCATAAACGACCCCAAAATAGTAGATAAAATTCTAGATAAATTATTAGAATATAAAGATAAAGAAAGCCTCCCTTGTCAAGTTATTCATAAAGATTTAGGTGAAAGTTATATTCAATACGAAGAAATATCAATTAGTCAAAATGAAAGTTTGAAAAAGTTAAGAATGGTATTACCTAAAGAAGAAGTTGAATGTATTTTAATGGCAAGGCGTGTGAAATTAGCATATGATAAAAAAGATGTTAATTTAGCAAAAAGATTACATAAACAATTGGTGGATAACTATCCTGGCAAAGGCAATAAGGTTTATAATCTTATAGGAGGAGGTTATTTTGATGAAATGATTATCCCTTTCATTGAAATATTTAAATCGCAATTTGACGATAAGTACGTAGAAAAATATAGAGACTTTTATTATGACATAATCAAGTTTTTCCCTCTTGCTTTTTTTGTTGGGAATGGAACAACCGAAGAACAACTTACCGAAGGTATAAATAATAGATTAAACTTGAATGTGCCTTTCATTAAATTACATGCAATAGGGAGTAATAATATTGAAAAGATTGAACAAGTAATAGAAAAACTTAAAATCGATAACTTCTCGATAAAAGATAATCGTTTCACAAGCTCTACGGGTTTGAAAGCTCAAATTTTAGAAATAAAAATAAAGAAAGTAAATAAAAGTAGTAAAAAAGAATGATGTTAAGTGTGCCCTTTATTCCCGTTCCTGATGTATCACGTTCACTCATTTGAAGGAACGTTCTCTTTCTCAACTCTGCGGACGCAGGTTTCCAGATCTTCATAACTGGAAATGAATATAACAATGATCCCGATGTTATATTTAATTATTCTTTGAGCACCATAGAAATATTTATATACTTGTTTATATATATTAAATATAATAGGGCTTAATCGATTATTAGTTCTATTTACTTTTATTATTGTACTTTTTTTTATTAGTGGATGTACTCCTTTACTTCCACAATTAACTACATCCTCAGCAACATTAAAAATTTCTGAACCAATAACATATTCTTTCAATATAAAAAACCCGTCCCAGTTGGGTGTTACAAAAGAATTTTTAAATTTAAATTTAGAATTTAGCTCTTCAAGTAAATTTGTAATAGATAGTTCAAAGACAACCATTGATAAAACTTCTATAAAGGATGGTGAAACCGCAAGAGCAACAAAATCTTATTATTAAATGATATTAAAAAATGCTTAAAGAAAAGATGATTCGGGGGGCAGGCATACCTGCATTTTTCTCCATAACTCATGCCTTTCACAGCATATGTTAGAGGGAAAACACCCTTCATCAATATAATAATAATTAATACGCATAACTTATATTTAAACCTTTGCAAAAACAATCCGGAAATTTTTCAGGGAAATTCTGTAAAGGCTTATAAGCAATAACTCTAAAGCAAAGCCAAAGACAGCAATGATAATAGTCTTAATTATAGCACTTCTTGCATTAA
>CAZMCX010000095.1:0-2636 GCA_964565125.1 uncultured archaeon | reverse complement strand
CCCTTAACTTGTATTTAAAAAAAGCAAAAAATAAGACAAACAAAATCAATACAAAAAGTCACAGGTTAAATTTTGACATCTACTAAACAAAGATTATTCTTTCATTTTGCTCTTTAAATCATCAATTAATTTCTTACTACCCAGATATTTACTTTCTATTCCTGAGATCTCTTCGTCGTTATAAGTTACTACTGGAATTTCATCACCAGATACCACAATTGATTTACCGTACTTCCCTATCAATGCAGCCTTTAATTCAATTTGTTTAACTATCTTTTCAAGTTCCAAAGACAGGTAATGCTTCAGGTTCTCAAGGTCCCCAATATAGCTATTTACTCCCGAATACAGATCTTCAGAATTATCTCCAAAATGCAGAGAAAAGTCAACTTGCTTGTTTCCTACCAGTTTGTAAACATCTGTTTTTTTTTCATCTAAGATATCTTTAAGACCTTTTATTTTATTAAGTTCATTGTCTACTTTTGAATACAAAAACCTATATCGCTGTTCTTTCTCTTCTAAATCCATAAATACACCAGGTTAGTCTCAAACTATTCTTGAGAAATTGTTATTGTTTCATACATCACATATTCAGTTTTTGAATTCTTTACTTTTACCTCAACAGAATAATCCCCATTCAACACAGTACCAGCCACAGACACATCATATTCTAAAATTCTTTTTTCATCAGGTCCAAGTATATATATTTCCTGAGATTCTGAAGGGATTACTACTAAAGACAAATTATCATAAGGCTTTACAGTAACAACAAGATTTTTCATTGCTTTTTCTTCGCTATTTGCAATAGTGACATAAAGTTTTGTACTTATTGCTTCACTCAAAACCAATGGATTATCCTTAAATTCAACATCAACAAAGCTTGGCTGTGCATAAAGATATATTGCATAAAACCCCACAATAACAATCAAAGCAATAAGTACAGTTATCAAATAAGCCTTCATATTCCTAGAAAAATTAAAATCAAATTTTTTAGGGCTTGGTATTTTTCCTTTCCCTTTTTTTATTTTTGGTTCAATAATTTCTCCGTCATCCTTTTCAGGCATATAGTCTTCATCATATAATCCCATAAAATCACACCCTATATTTTATGAACCTGAAACAATTTGCCTTTCAAGAAGCCAATTTTTGTTTTCAAAAATTGCTTCAGGACCTAAGAAAGTAATTTCCTTATGGAAATTATTTCAGAGTCTGAAGAACTTTTCTTTTGAAAAGTTACTTCTTACTAAAGAAAGCTTTTGCCAAGGCAAAAGTTTCTTTTTGTTTGCAAATTGCTTTCTGGGCCATAACACCACACTCAGTTACTGTTTAGTTTCCCCTTTCTTTTTTATTTTTAATTTCCACATTATAAACAAACCCAACAACACAAGCCCAATTACAAACAATACAATGTAAATCAGCAAAAGCTTAAACAAAAATCCAAACACTGCTGACATCACTCCGCTCAATGCTTGTACTTGTCCAGCAAAAAGACTAGAAATTGCAGAAGAATAAACAACATACAACCCAAGTAAAAGTAATATCCAAATTCCTGAGTTTATCAAAAAGTACAAAGCCAACCAAAACAAAGTTTTGTAAAAGCAAAAGTTTATTAAAAGTGTTATCAATATTAAAACAATCAAAACAATTAATGAAATATAAAATGCGGTTTTTGCATAAGAATAAACATCTCTTGCTGGTTGAAGTGTTTGTATAAGTTCTGCTTCAGAATCTTTAAAACTTGCATTTATACTAACAACCATTTCATCGTATGCAGATTCAGATATATTCATATCTTCAATCGTCATTCCTTCAGGTAAACCGGGGATTTTCATATTTGTAATTATTGCCTTTATTTCTTCTTTATCAAGCCCTAAACCAATAGTTTCTGTTTCTCCACGAATATACTTCAGAATATTAGAAATATTTTTTTCCAGTACTGGTTTAAAAATAGTAATTATTTTGTCATCAACGTTTAGGTCAATACTTGGTAGTCCCAAATTCTGGCCTTGTAATAGCGTAGGCAAAGCAGATAACATTGTATCACTAATCATACTCGCGGTATCATCAGTAAAAGCACTATTTGCAATAAAATTACTTATTCCAAAAACACCAAAACCAAGAAAGAATAAAAAGCAAATTAAAAGTAATCCAATTATCCGTAAAACGTTTAAGGTACTCATATTAAAAACATATCATAAATCTATATATACCTTTTGTTTTTAATTTATATAAGATATAACAAACTAATATTTGGTGATGGCCATGGATTTTGAATACGAAAAGGTAAACAGTTTAAAAATTGGAAATATTATCCTAATTGAAGATATTCCGTGTAAAATTACAAGTATTGAAAAATCCAAGCCTGGAAAACACGGCGCAGCAAAAGCAAGAATTGTTGGTGTTGCCCTATTCACAGACAAAAAGCTCAACTTATTGTGTGGAACTGGAGATGACGCAAAAAAACCAAAGATCTACACTGGAAATGCACAAGTAGTTGCTAATTCCGGAGAGTCTGTTCAAATCATGGATTTACAAAGCTATGAAACAATAGAAACCAATGTTCCATCAGACATAAATTCAAACGATTTACAATCAGGAACAGAAGTTGAGTATATCAAGTTAGATGCACAAACAAGAAT
>CAZMCX010000094.1:0-2668 GCA_964565125.1 uncultured archaeon | reverse complement strand
GGCCCAACTAAAAATATAAGATTAGAATTAATATTTAAATGTTTTGTAAAAAAGCCCCGAGCGAGATGCCCCTGCAAGCAAAAGATTTGATAGTACAAGAATAGGTTTATTATTTTAATAAGCCTTATGGCTTAAAATAAGGCATTTCTACGATCTTTCTGAAAGATTTTGATTTATATAACAAGATTTTTATATTAAATCAATTGTAATTTTGTTATGGAATTTTTAGCATTATCAGATATTCATGGGAATATTACTGCTGTTGAAAGGTTATGTAAAGAAGTAAAAAACAAAAAATTTGATGCAATAATTTGTGCTGGAGATATTGGTAACAGCTTAGAAAGTTGTAGAGAGATAGTAGACATATTTTCTTCATTGGACGCCCCTTTTTTATATGTTTTGGGAAATGGGGATGACTTTGAATTTAATAAAAAAATAGGAAATAATGCTATTCATCTACACTTAAATCCTTTTTTTGTTAAAAATTATGTTTTTTTAGGATACAGCGGAACAGCTGCTAATTATTATGGTGCAAATCCTTCATTAAAAGAAATTAAATCTGGACATATAGATTATTATAAGGGTCTTAAAATTATGAGCGAAGCAAGAAAAATTAGAAGAAAAGAACTAAACGAAGTGGTTGAAAAAAAAGGACTTGATGGTAAAAATATTATTTTAATTTCTCATGAAAGGGCTGGAATTTGCAATTTAGATTTTACACCTATAATGCATATTTTTGGACATATCCACAAAAAAGGTTTTAAAATATGTAATGGAATTCCTTATTTAAATGTTGCCGAATTGGATGATTGTGATAGGACAACAAAAAGTTACAATAAAAACGGCGGTTTTTATTGTGTTATTAAATTGTTTAAAGATGATTTTAAATACAAATTTTATCAAATAAAGAAAAGGTATTATAAGTTGTATAATCTAAATTATTATGATTTATTCCCTACAAACTCAATTCATTTTGACTCAAAATAAGACACCTTTACTGGGTTTATTAAAGATTTTAGTTCATACGGCAAGGTTTTTATAATAAGAAAATAATATATATGCAACCTTATAAGAGAGGAATTAAAATCATAGCTGATAAGAACGTTTATGAAAATATAAAATTCCGAGGTGAAAGAAATGGGTTTTTGGAGTCCTATTAATTTAAAAAGAAAAAGTAGAAAGAGTAGCAGGGGGCATTATAAGGATAATAGAAGTATAACAGAACAAATAAGAGACGCTAAAGAATTATGGACTCATTTAAAAAGAATGATAAAAGAAAAAATGAGTGTGAAAGAAATACAAAAAATGAGAGCAGATTCCTACATTGACTTCCGCAGACGTAACTATAAGTAGATGAAGTGAAAAGATGGCAAACGGAAAACATTATGTTTATATTGATAGGTTAAAGAGTAACAATAATAAAGAATGTTTCTATACCGGTTATACTAGCAGGAATGTAAGCGAGAGAACTAAAGAACACAGAGCAAACATAAAAAAACATAGGACAGAGAAATATACGGGAAGATTTAAGTCTTGCAGGTGGGTTTATTATGAGACTTACAATACAAAAGAAGAAGCACTAGCAAGAGAAAAAGAAATAAAATCAAAAGACTACGATTACAAGGAAGGATTAATTAGAGGATTTAAGGAAGCCTATAAAAAATATAAGTTGAAGAAGAAAGTTGTAAAATAAAGGGGTATAAAAAATGGTAGAATTTCACGAAACAGAAAGAGGCAAGAAGTTTTTTGATGAGAAGAAAATTAAAGATATTAATAAAATTAAGGAAGATGATAGACGTTTTCTTATGGGTGTGTTAAATCAAAATGTACAAATGTTACAGAGTCAGCATCAATTTAAAGTGAATACTTTTCTTTCATATTCAGCAGTTTATTTCTCTCTTGTAGCTGTGTTCATTGCTTTAGGGGTAATTAGTCCTTATTTTTATATAATTACTCTTATATTTGTTATTGCAGTCGTTGGGATTTTTTGGGATAAAAAAGAAACTGAGCTAATAAAAATCCAAACTAAGATATATAAAGGAATAAATAGTGTTCATTTTAACTATTTGAATAAAAAGAAAAAATGACTAATAAAATCCTTTCTAGTAGAACGAATAATTGAGGGTGCCCGAACATTAATTTTGGGTAAAATCGAAATTCCTGTTAATTTCCTTCGTGGTGCGAAGTGAAACGGAACAAGATGGCTTAAAATAAGGCATTTCTACAGAGTTTCTGAAAGATTTGGGTTTATATAGCAAAGTTTTTATACTTTAACCACAAATAATTGAATATGGAGTTTTTTGAAATTAATGAAACATGGAAGCTAATTATCTACTGGTTGGGTATATTAGGTTGTTTTGGTTCTGTATTAGGATGAATTTTATTAGGTATTTGGTTCAATTTGAATTGGGGGGAAAATATTTTTAGAGTAAGAAAAGAAAAGTCTAAAATTATAGTAACAAAAAAAGAGCTAAAAGGTATAGAAAAATTCTTCTTTATATTTGGTTTTTTTGTTGTATTTGCCTTAATAATGGCACTAATAAATTTTATATTTTGATGTGTATAGCAAGTTTTTTATATATATCCAACTTTAAAATATAATACATAAAAAGTAAATATGGAAAAATGGCACAACAAAAAAGAATCTTTAAAGATTGGAAAACTATTT
>CAZMCX010000093.1:0-2677 GCA_964565125.1 uncultured archaeon | reverse complement strand
AAAAATATGATTTTAAAAAATATGGTCTTTTAGGTGAGGCATATTTGTCATTAAATAAAGAAATTAAATCTGGAATTTACTTTTCAGACACAGGAAGGCAATGGAACAAGGTAAAAACTACTGATAACTTAATTAGACTAATCTCACCCCCAAACAAGCAAAATTTTTATATCTTAGCACACCCTGACAAATGGAATAACAATTTGTTTAGTTGGGGAAAAATGTTGATTTTGCAAAAGATTAAGAATTTTGTAAAGGAAATACTGAAAAATTTTGGGTTTGCTGGTGGTAGATAATTATGGCTAAAAAAATCAATATTTGCATTATTGGACCAGATAGCATACACACAAAAAGGTGGGCTAATTGGTTTTTAAATTCTAAATATTACAATGTTACTACTTTACTTTACCCCACATATAAAAATCCTTTTCAATATGTTTTTGCAATAAAAAAAATATTATTTAATTATTTAAAAATTAGAAAAAACCAAGATATTACGCATATACATTATATTGGTACTTTTGCGTATATTCTTACTCCTTTTGTAAAAAAGAATTTAGTTTTGTCTGCTTGGGGTAGTGATGTTTTAATTTCTCCAAAGAAATACAAGGTTTGGAATTTTTTATTAAAAAAATGTTTGAAAAAATCAACAAAAATACTAACTGACGGGCAGCATATAATAAGTATGTTATTAAAATATTACGGTATTTCAGATGAAAAAATATTTTTATCTTTATATGGCACTGATGTAAATAAATATTCCCCGAAAAACAAAAATAAAATAGATATTAAAAAGAAATATCCTGGATATAATAACTTTATAATAAGCCTTAGAAACCTAGAACCAGTGTACGGCATCAATACCTTAGTTATGGCTGCGGAAGAAGTGGTAAAACAAGATTCTAAAACTTTATTTTTAATTTTTGGGAACGGCACTTTAAAAGAGGGCCTAGAAAATAAAACAAAACAACTGAATTTAGAAAGAAATATTTTATTTTGTGGAGGATATAGTCAAGAATATATGCAGAAAATACTGCCAAATATGGATATTTATGTGTCAACAGCATTATCTGATGCGGGGCTGGCAGCAAGTACAGCCGAGGCAATGGCTTCAGGAGTAATTTCTATTGTAACTGATTTTGGAGATAATAAGAATTGGGTAAAAGATGGTGTGACAGGGTATTTATTTCCATTAAAAGGAAAAAAAGAACTTTCAGAAAAAATAAAGTATTTTATTGATAATAAAGAGAATCTTAATAATATTAGAAAGAACGCAAGAAAAATGATTGTTAATAATTTAAATTATGAAAAGGAAATGAATAAAATAAGTAGTTTATATTTAGAGTTATATAGAGCAAATAAAAAGTGATTTTATGGAGAATACATTAATTGTGGGCGCAGGTGGAGCTGGAAAAGAATTACTTACAGAATTAAAAAAAGATTTCCGAAGTAATAAAAAATATTTGATAAGAGGTTTTGTTGATGATGATTTAATAAAAAAGGAATTAAAAGTATTAGGGTTGCCTGTTTTAGGGACAATAAAAGATTTGCCGAAAATTATTAAAGAAAATGAAATACAAATAGTTTTTATTGCGATTCCTTCTGCACATGGAGAACTCATAAAAAAAATAATTAGTAAATGTCGTAATTTGCCTGTAATTGTAAAAATTGTCCCAAGAATTTCAGAAATAATCAATGGTAAGGTTGACTTACATAAGATTAGGGAAATACAAACAGAAGACTTGTTGGGTAGAGAATTGACTAGAATGGATTTTTCTGATGCAAAGAAAAAAAGTAAAGGCAAAAAAATAATTGTTTTTGGAGGAGCAGGATCTATTGGTTCTAAATTGTGTGAACAATTGGCATTATTAGATACTAAAGAATTGCTAATAGTTGATTTTTGGGAAAATGGGTTATATTATTTGGAACAAAGGATGAACAAAATAAAGAATAAAAACAATAAGGTTAAAGTAAGGTATATTGTGGGGGATATTAAAGATAAAGAGAAAACAGAAAAGATAATTGGGCAGTATAAACCCCAAGTAATATTTAATGCAGCGGCATATAAACATGTTCCGTTAATGGAGTTAAATCCAGATGAAGCAGTTAGAAATAATATTTTTGGAACCAAAAATTTATTTGAATCATCAATAAAACATAATGTTGAAAGCTTTATCTTAATTTCAACAGATAAGGCAGTAAATCCAACTAATGTAATGGGGGCGACAAAAAGAGTTACAGAAAAAATGATGCATTATTATTCAAAGAAAACAGATAAAACCAAATTTATGGCAGTTCGTTTTGGAAATGTTTTAAGTAGCAATGGTAGCGTAATCCCTTTATTTAAGAAACAGATTGAAGAAGGTGTTGTTACAGTAACACACAAGGACATTACAAGATATTTTATGACAATTGATGAAGCAGTTCAATTAATACTGCAGTGTTGGGTGCTAAGTAAAGGAGATGAAATATTTGTTTTAGATATGGGTGAACCAATAAAAATATCAAACTTGGCAGAGTTAATGATAAGGTTATCTGGAAAAGAACCTGGAAAAGAGGTGCAAATAAAGTATGTTGGCCTTAGACCTGGAGAAAAAATATACGAAGAACCTTTAACTAAAGTAGAGGCAACTACTGCAACAAAAAATAACAAAATATATATTTTAAGTAAAGATGA
>CAZMCX010000092.1:0-2681 GCA_964565125.1 uncultured archaeon | reverse complement strand
ATATAATTAGATAACCCATTAATTTTTTCAACATACTTTGATACGCCTTGTAATCTTGCAGCCCAGCTTCCAGTAGCCATTGCAAAGTTCAATCTATCTGTCAAAGCACTTGGTCTTATTACTGTATTTATATTTAATTTTCTTCTTCTTACTATATTTCTATCAATTTGAAACTTTATATCACTTACAAAAAACTTGAAAGCATATCTAAATTGCTGAGCCAAAAGTTTTCCACTCATATCAATTTTTTTGTTCATATAGTTGTCTTTATCATCTTCATTTCTTTTTCCATATGCCCTTTCTATTGCTCTTTCTGCCATAGTTGCTAAATAGTATCCTTTCATTAGTCTCTTCTGTGGTGCTTGGCCAATATGAGGCAATAAAAATGAGTCTATTACTTCTTGTGCCCTTCTTAACCTATAGCTTATAATCTGCCCCGGCGCAACGTATTTTCCGATTCTATCTAATGCTTCTTCTTCAGATTCAACACCCATTTTTTCAAAATTCAATAATACATCATTTTTTACTTCTAATTTATTAGAAAATGCAGCAGAGAATTCTTCAAATGTTTCTAATCCTAATCCTCTAAGTAGGGTAAACAACTTTAATTTCTTTGGACTTGAAGGGAATGCAACTTCTAAGATACCATTTGGATTTCTTAAAATTCTTACCTTTCCTCTAAATGCCCCTTTTGTTGAAATTACATCAACCGCAACTTTTCCGTTTTGCATATCTGAAACTAGCATTCTTTTATCTGCCAATATTTCTTGATTTACAATTATTTTTTCGCTTCCATTTATTATGAAATATCCACCTGGATCTTTTCCATCTTCTCCCAAAGCAACTAATTCTTCTCTTGATAATCCTGTCAATAAACATTTATTTGATTTTACCATTATTGGCAAATCACCAATATAACTTCTTTTATGATCGTAAACAACACCTTTTCTCTTAAGACTTATATCAACATAAATCGGAGCTGTGTAACTCTTATCCCTCAATCTTATTTCCATAGGGTAAACATCGTTTCTTCTTGAACCATCTGCTTCAATAATCTGGGGGTTTAATACTTGCAAATTGCTTAATTCTAATTCAACATTTCCAACTTTTGATTCTATGTTTTGGTTTTCTTTTATTATTTTCGGAAGTTCTTTTTCTACAAATAGATTGTATGATTCAATATTCTGCTTAATTAAGTCAGTATTTTTAAAAAAAGATTCAACTAAAGGCCAATATGTCATAATTACCACACCAAGTTTACTCCACAACTCTATAATACAAATAGGTTCCACCAAATACAGACTTTCTTGTTATTTTTACTACATCCCCTACCTTCGCATTTATAAGAGGAACTACCGGGTCAAGTTCTTTCAAAATTGGGAGTTCTTTCTTTGTTAATCCTTTTTCTTTTAAAAATAGTTCTATATCTTCTTTAGGCATTATTTCGAATTTAGGCACTAAACTATGATTAAGAATTTCTTTATTTGACAATGAAATACCCCCTGCAGGAATTTTTAAAACGATTAAAAAGATATGTTATGTTATAAAAATAGCCCAAAAGTATTTTAAAGGTTAGTATTTTTTTGCCTTTTTTAGTAAACCGTTGTTTGGCATACAATTATGACCTAACAAGTATATATATTTTGGGGTTATTTGGGACTTTATTTAGAACCAAAAAAGACCAGGCCAATACACTGAACGATCGTTTTATATATTGAACGCACACAAAATTTATCATGATAGAAGAATTCAAAAAATTCAAGGGCCAGCTTATCTTAAATTACTTCTTGCTACACCCGGACTCTGAGACTACAATAAAAGAGCTCTCCAGAACCTTAAAGATAAGCTCCGCAACATCAAAACATTACTTAGGTGCTTTTGCAAAAGACAATATTCTAAGTGTTAAAAAAACAAACACAGCCCATTTCTATAAACTCAATGACTCTCAATATACAAGATTACTAAAAAAATGCTTTATTTTGTCATACTTCTATTCTTTACCAATTTCAAAACTAACAAAAAATACAGTTTATTTGTTTGGAAGTTGTTCAAACGGAACATATAATTCTAAAAGTGACATAGATCTGGGGATAATTTCCACCAAGGATGACATAGATTACAAGGTTCTTAAAAAAATTGAATTAGATTTAAATATGCCTGTTCAACTTGTGATAATTCCGTTTTATAAAATAAAGGAATTTGAAAAAAACAGCCCAGCAATAATTTCAGAAATTTATAATGGGATAAAAATTTTGGAGGATTAGCATGAATTTTAAAAACTGTTTAGACAAAAAACAAATTGTTTTAGATTCGCACACAACAAAATGGGCTGATAAAGAAATTGATACCGGGAAAAGATTTTTAAGTTCTGCAAAAAGATTACTAGAAATCCAAGATAATGAAATGTCTGAAATTGCAGCATACAATGCGGTATTTCACTTTACGCGCCATTTACTTTTTAAAAAAGGTTATTCCGAAAAGAGCCATTTTTGTTTATATCTCTCTGTCCAAGACTTGTACAATAATAAAGAATTAAACAAAATATTAACAAATATAACACAAATAAAATCAAGAAGAAATGACATTCAATATGGTGGGTTACTTACAGAAACACAAGAAGTATCCTATGTAATACAAACCGCAGAAGACATTCTAAATTGGATAGAAGAAAACACAAATAA
>CAZMCX010000091.1:0-2831 GCA_964565125.1 uncultured archaeon | reverse complement strand
ATTTCGGTGTTTTGGAATATAAATCAAGATCTACTTCAGAAAGCTAAATAGATACTATTATTAGTACGTGGAAAGCTCCGTCGATAAATAATTAGTTCTCGTCTATATAGAGATATAGTTTGCAGTACCGAAATCTTTATATATTAGTAGTATATACTATCATATACTAAGATGAGATGTTTCCAATTCAAAAAAGATGTTTTCAGTTTTCAAACAGAAGTAAAATTCTTTTTCGAGAAAAAAATTACTAAGTTTGGCAACGGTGCCAAAATAGATGCTCCGAAAGAGCATATTGGTAAAAAGGTGATTGTTCTTGTCGTCGAAGAATAAGGATGAATTAATTAAAGAACTTCAAAAAGAAGTTGAGAGACTACGTGAAGAAAAAGAGAGTTTGGAAAAAGAAAATAAAGAGCTCAAAAAGATTTTAACATTATTTCTTAATCCCAACACACCACCTTCAAAACAAGTTTTTAAGACAAGAACTCATCAAACTTCTTCGAAGAAACTTGGTGCTCCTTTGGGACATAAAGGAGCTACGCGAGAAAATCAAGAACCTAATGAAACAATAAAACATTTTTTGAAAAGATGTCCCAAATGCAATTGTATTCTTTGTAAACCTTTTGATGTTGAAGAAAGAATTATTGAAGAAATACCTGAACCTCAACCAGTAAAAATAACAAAGCACATTATCGGTTTTTACAATTGTAAAAACTGCGGCATTGTTCATGCCAAACTTGACTTACCTAAAGACGGCTGTTTTGGTAAAAATATTCTTACACATACCACTTTGATGAAGTATGACGATCGTCTTCCTGCACGAAAAGTTGTTAACACGCTCAATAGAAATCATACACTTCAATTAACCCATTCAACAGTTTTGAACATTGTTCAACGTGTTGTGAAAATAGCACAACACGAGTATGAACTATTAAAAGCACAAATCAAAAATTTCTTCAATGTCTACATTGATGAAACTGGCATCAAAGTTCAAGGGGAAAAATTTTGGATTTGGATTTTCACAACACTAAAAAATACATTGTTCGTTATAAGAAAAAGCAGGCATTGTAAAGTTGTTAAAGAAGTTCTCGGAGAAAACTTTGAGGGAGTTATTAATTGTGATGGATGGGAAACATATAAAACCTACAAAAACAGCAACGACAAGGTTTTGCTACAACGTTGCTGGGCACATGCAACAAGAGAGGTTGAAGCAGTCGCAGAAAAATATGATGAAGTTAAACTATTGTTGAAATGGTTTCAAAAAATATTCATTAGAGTATGTAAAGCCCGAGAAAGTGGAAAACCAAAATATCAAAGAATAAAGTTAAAACAAAAATGTGAAAACGAATTACATCAATGGCTTGACGTAGCCAAGCCATACAAAGAACTAAAAACTGTACGAACAAAAATACAAAATGGTTTCGAGCATTGGTTCACTTGTATAATTTACCCTGAGGTAGAACCAACAAACAACAGAGCAGAAAGAATGCTCAGAGAACAAGTAGTCATAAGAAAAATCACAGGAACACTAAGAAATGAAAAAGGAACAATAGCTAATGAAGTAATAATGAGTCTCATAACAACATGGAAACAACAAAACAAAAACCCATTCTTGGAGCTTAGAGCCCTCCTCTAAGCTTTCCACGTACTATTATTAGATACTGTATACTTAAAGGGATACACTTAAATATTAGTTATTCTTTCATCTTCTTATAGAAGAGGTGAATGATTATGGTATCTTTCAATTGCCCTAAATGTGGTAGTTCTACTATTGTCAAACGTGGAACAAGAAAAAATAAACTCGGCATAAAACAACGATATCGTTGTAACTCCTGTCTTTCAACTTTTGTTGAACCGAATGGTTTTGAACGAATGAGGCATGACCCAAAGATTATTGTACGAGCTGTTCATCAACATATTGATGGTTTTTCATTATTCAAAACAAAATATCATTTATACCAACATGATAATGTAAAAGTAACAAGAAGGACCATCAGCCAATGGACAAAGAAATATTCTGTTTTTTTAAAATCCACTACACATAGGAGTAAAGCCGAAATTAAAAGGCAGACAACATCTTGATGAAAAATATATAGAAGTCAAAGGTAAAGATCATTACGATTTAAATTGTATTGACCATATCACAAAATACATAACTGCTCATCTTTTCGTCGAGAAAAGAACATTAAAAAACTGCGTCAAGTTTTTTAGTCAAATTAAGATAACTTGTTATGAACAGATTTTAGAGATTTACAAAAAAGAGAAACATAAAAAAGTAAAAGACAGAAAGCTGATTGTTTTTGTATGTGATAAATTTGAAAATTATAGGAGTGCATTTAACAAACTGTTTTATTATGTTGCTAAACTTGTTTTTGGCATTCCAATCAAACTTCAGAAACATGGTGTTAAACATAATAATAATCCAGTTGAAAGATATAATGGTAAGATAAAAGACCGCACTAAAATAATGCGTGGAGGATTTGGTTGTTTTGAAGGAGCAGAATGTTTCATGAACTTGAAACATGTTATTCATAACTTTGTAAACCCTCATCAAGAGCTTAAAGAGAATACACCAGCAGAAGAAGCTGAAATTAAACTTAAGTTAAGAAGAAACAAACTATTAGAACTTATCAAATACGTTAGGAGAAGTCATATCCCGAAAAGATGACAGTATCTGTTTTTAATTTTATTTCATAATAAAGAAACATTTAAATAGAATAATACCCATTGAAAACCTGGGGTGGTTATATGAGAAAAATAATATTGCTTTTTTTGATGGTTGGACTGTTTTTGATTTCAGGATGTGCTGAAAAGCTTGAAGATAAAGAAACTAT
>CAZMCX010000090.1:0-2865 GCA_964565125.1 uncultured archaeon | reverse complement strand
CTCTTCAGAGCCTGAACGGCCCCCTTCCTTCCCGCCCCGCCCGAGCGGTTTGGGATTTTGCGAAACGCCACGGGCGTTTCGCTCAAAAAAGGTTCGCGCCTCGTGGCGCGGCGAGCAGGTCTTGTTATCCGCTTCCAAAAATTTGCAAAATCCTGTTTGGTGTATTTATACAATTCCGCTCGAACCTATTTTATCAAAAATTCCTGACGGATTGTGCCGCGCCGCAGGCGCGGCACAGAATCGCAACGGCTCGCGGGCAAAAAATTTCCTCCCCTAAAACCCCTCCATTTTTGCCCGCTCGCCGAATTTATTTTGGAACTGTCTTAAGTAAAAATGTTGCCTAGAATTTTAAATTGTGATATTCTGAAAATAAGAGTAAACAACATGCTACAAAAAAATTTTGGAAAAACAATTCAAGCTGGAAAAAGTAATATTGATAGATTACAAGACGAACTGAAATCTATTGGCGTCAGTGTTTTGGATTTTTTTCAATGTCTTAGATTAAAATGGGTTAAACAAAATGTTAAGGAGGATGATATAACTTATATTGAAAAAGTTCTTGGTAAACCGATAAATAAGATTGTTATAACAAAACTAAGTGAAAACAAAAAGAAAGAACTGGATAAATTGATTAAAAGAAAGGGTTATGATTGGGGCGATATAAATTTTCACATCACTTACAGAATCACTACCTATCAAGATATGATAGAAATTCTTGAAGGAATTGAACCTGAAATCGAAGATATTATTAAGAGGGGCTATAATGTTTCAATAATGCCCCTTGCGTTAGTTACTAAAAATAGAGATTTGCTCTTTAAATTTGTTCCAAAGAAAGATTTCTTTACAGACCACATTACCAAAAGTTGGGACCCTTATGGAATTTTTGGCAAAAAGGTTAAATTATTCAGAGAAGGATTTTATTTGGCTTCTCAAAAATTCAAAAGAAGTGTTTTGATGAACATTACTTCTACCTGTCCTCTTGGTTGTGTTGGTTGTTATAAAGGAGCTTTTACAAGAATTATTGGAAAGAAATTTTACACTGATTTGCAAAAAGCAGTTTCTAAACAAGCTAAATTACTAGTAGAACATCTCAACGAACATCCGGAAATAAAAACGGTTATTATTAGTGGTGGTGAGCCCTTGCTATTACTAAATGATGGCTGGAAGAAAATGCTTCAGGAGTTTTTGAAAGCCAAATATTTAGGAGAATTTAGAATTTGTACAGGTGTAATTTTTCAAGGCCTACCTTTCAGAATAGACGATGAACTTCTTGATATCCTTGAGAGTTTTGAGAATGAAACAGGAATAAAAGTTAACTTTAATGCTCATCTTGGACATCCTGAACAATTTACTCCAGAATCCCTAATTGCTATTAGAAAAATAATCAAAAAAGGATTTCCAATAAATAGTCAAATTCCATTACAAAGAGGCGTCAATATTTTTATTGAAAATTTTGATAAAACAATGAATATCCTCTACCAACTTGCTCAACTTCAAGGGATTAGCGGAGTAAGACCTTACAAATATATTTTACATATGAATGTTGGCAGTTTAGAATACTCTGTTCCATTAGAGTTTATGTTAGAAGTTTTGGCTGAACTAAAATACAGAATTGATCACCCCTGGCCTGAAACTTGGCAACCCGTATCTTTTTGTATTTTGTATCAAAAAGGCAATATTCTTTTATCTCCCCAAATATTGTATACAATCAAAAAAGAGGTTCACAAAGATAAAGATTGCATTGTTTATCATATTCCTATCCCAATTGGGGAAAGAAAATGGCTTACCGTAAAATATATTGAACCTTTACTAAAAGGGTATAACGATAATCCTGATAGTTTGAAAAAATTTAAAGTGTAAAATATGGAAGCCAAATTTGTTATCCAAAATGGCGAATTAATCGAAAAAGACAGGGTCTGTGTTTCTATTTATAACAAAGCATTATTTTTTGATTTTGCTGTTTATTCAAATATTAAGATTGTTCAAGGTAAGATGTTCCTAGCGGAGTTAGAAATAGAAAAATTATTTGAGTCAGCAAAAACAATAGGCATAGAGCATAATTTTACAAAAGAAAAAATAATTGAATGGACAAGAAAATTAATCAAGGAAAATAATCTAAAAGATGCCTTGGTTAGGGTTTTACTAGTCGGCCCAGAAAAAGAAGTGGAATCAATCCTCTTTTTATTTCCTATTGGCTTAACTTTTTATTCAAACAAATTTTATAACAATGGTGTAAAATTAATTACTTTTGAGGGCGAAAGATTATTTCCAACATCCAAGACAAAAGATTTACTTTTATGTTATCTTGCTTATAGAGAAGCCGTAAAACAGGATGCACTTGACGCGTTATTGATTGATAGAGATAAAAATATAAGAGAGGGAACAAGAAGTAGCTTTTTCGTTATTAAAAACAATACTTTAATAACACCGCCAAAAGAAAAAGTTTTAGAAGGCGTAACAAAAAAAATAATTTTGGACATTGCCCCAAAAATAATGAAGGTCAAAGAAGAAAACATTCCGTTTAAAAAAATAAAAGAATATGATGAATATTTTATAACCGGAACCACTCTGAATGTTATGCCCGTGAGACAAATAGATGACATTGTTTTAAGAAAAGAAGTCGGAGAAAAGGTTAAGGAATTACAAGAATTATTTAAAGAGTATTGCGACAAGACAGTTCCAAAATAAATTCGGCGAGCGGGCAAAAAATGGAGGGGTTTTAGGGGAGGAAATTTTTTGCCCGCGAGCCGTTGCGATTCTGTGCCACGCCGCAGGCGCGCACAATCCGTCAGGAATTTTTGATAAAGTAGGTTCGAGCGGAATTGTATAAATACACAAACAATAATACATAGAGAATTTGAGTAA
>CAZMCX010000089.1:0-2896 GCA_964565125.1 uncultured archaeon | reverse complement strand
ATAGGAAAAAAAGCAAAATTCCCACTGAAAATAACAATAGATAATCTAAATACATAGGACCACTAGTTAGATATATATTTTTGAGTATATAAGTTTTTATTAGTTTGGAAAAAATGCCCGAAAAAAGCTATTTTAAATTTACTTCATAAATAACATACGGAAACAGTTCTTTTATTGGAATTAATTCAACTGCAAGATTATTCAAATCCATTTGAGAATTAGTATTGTATACAAAAATTCCACTCTCATCAAACTGAGAAACATAATCTAAATTATTAATATAATAATAATAAATATTTACTACTTCTTTATCAAATAAATAAAAATATTGTGGTACATCTGAATTAACATACAATTTTCCATTAAAATCATAGTTTTTCAGATAGTTAATGGGTTCCATATCTAAATTTAATCTATTTACTGGGTGTATAATATAAAATACAAAAACTACCATCAAGCCAATTAACATTATACAAAAAAACACATGAAAACATTTCTTTAAAAGAATTATTTTATTTTTTAACACCGTCTTTAGATAAATAAGTAATTGGTAAAGGCCATAACCACAAATAAAAGACAAAGTTAATGCTAAAGGAATTGTATATCTTGGCTCTTTATGCGGAGTAATACTAAGATAAATAAATTGAAATACAAAAAGAAGAATAAAAATACAAATAAATTTTTCAATAGAAGAATTATTAAATTTTTTAAAATTAGTAAATATCCCTGATTTATACAAAAAATACAGGCCACAAATAAACAAAAATAAAAATGCAGGCCATAAACCAGCCAGATAAACTAGATAATTATGCCATGGAACATTATATGCACTAACAAGAAGTTTTCCGGAAACAAATGTATGTAATATACTGCCAAATTTTAATTTTACAAAAATAAAATATGGTGAAACAAATATTAAAAAAGAAATAAAAAATAAAATAAGTCTATAACAAGTAATTTTCACAGATTCCCAGTCAAACTTAAAATGTAATATTATTGTTAATAAAATAACAAGTATAAAAGAACCACAAAAAAATCTGGTCAAAAAAGCAAGGGCAAAAAACAAACTTGCAAAAACAATAAATTTATTTTTTTTAGATTCATAAAACAAATAAGAAAAATAAATTCCCGGAATAATAAAAATAAATACAAAAAGGTCAGTTAAAACAAATTGAGCGGTATAAAAAACTAACGGCGAAATAAAAAATAACGCAGAAATTATTGACGCGACCTCCAAACTAAATATTTTTTTAAACAGTAAAAAAAGAATTAACATTGAAAAGCAAAAAAATAATAACATTATACAATGTAGGAAAAAAATGTTGTTTGAAATAAGATAAAAAGGAACTATTACTAAAGATAAAATTATTGGCCTAAATGCTAATTCATTAAAATCAGATAATCTGCCTAAAAAAATATCTGTATGCATTAAATATACTGACTCATCCCAACCATAGCCACAGTTAAGATAAAAAATAAAATAAATAATAAATATGGCGATAGAAAAAAATAACAAATAGAAATACCAAGATCGATTCCAAGACCTTAAAAAAGAATCAAACAAGTTACCCATTATACCACTACAATAATATACAAAGACAGGATACCTTTTTATTTGCTTTCATGTATTTTTATATTCTATTATGTTTATAAAAAAATACTTATTGAAATATTTCAGGTTTTTCAGGTTTTGTATTGTAGGAGTAATAAACACGGCTCTTAACTATGGCATATATTCTCTTAGCATATATGCAGGAATAAATTATCTTATTGCATACTTTGTTGCATACATTATTGCAACAATAAACAGTTATTTGTTAAACAATTTTTGGGTTTTTAAAGATAAAGAAAAAAATCATTTTTCAAAATTTACTAAATTTTTGGTTATAAACTTGCTTATACTAGTTATTGCTGAAATAGGCCTGTATTTATTTATAGATATGGCAAACATAAATAAATACTTTGCAGGCCTTTTAGTAATACCAATAACAACCACATTAAACTATTTTTTTTATAAAATGGTTGTATTTAAATAATGGTGATGTCTTGGAATTATCTGTAGTAATACCTTGTTATAATGAAGAAAAAAGAATAGAGAATACAATTAAAGCAATTAGTAATTATTTAATTTCAAAAAAATACCTTTTTGAAATAATTGTTATTGATGATGCGTCAAAAGATAACTCTGTTTTTTTATTAAAAAATAAAAACTTTAAAAAATTAAAAATATTAAAAAATAAATTAAATATGGGCAAAGGGTATTCTGTAAGAAAAGGAATCCTCAATGCAAAATATTCTGCAGTACTATTTTCTGATGCAGATTTAGCAACACCTATTGAAGAATTAGAAAATATGGTCAAATATTTAAAACAAAAATATGATATAGTCATTGCATCAAGAAACATGGCAGAATCAAAAATTTTAACACATCAACCCTATTACAGAATATTAATGGGAAAAATATTTGTAAGTTTAGTTAAGTTTATTGCAATAAAAGAATTCGAAGATA
Organism: uncultured archaeon; assembly: GCA_964565125.1. Taxonomy (GTDB): domain Archaea; phylum Iainarchaeota; class Iainarchaeia; order Iainarchaeales; family 0-14-0-20-30-16; genus JAQTTP01. Next base: position 387 of record CAZMCX010000089.1, on the reverse strand, counting down.
CACAATGTGGTTTTAAATTATTTAAAACTAATGTGGCAAAAAGAATATTTAAACTACAAACAAGAAATAGATTTTCTTTTGATGTAGAAGTATTATATATTGCCCAAAAACACAAATACAAAGTTAAAGAAGTACCAGTTAAATGGATAAACAAAGAAGGAAGCACAGTAAGCCCAATAAAAGACAGTATTAGAATGTTTAAAGATTTGTTAATAATTAGATTTAACGATCTAAGAAAAAGATACAATTATTAAAAAAGTATAGATTACATTTTTTTGGTGAACAAAGAGGATTTTTTCTGTTGAGAAGTTGCTTCTTGCTTGTACTTAAGATACTCAAACTAATAAAAATATGATATATGCCAAAGGACAAATTATTATAAAATAG
>CAZMCX010000088.1:0-2908 GCA_964565125.1 uncultured archaeon | reverse complement strand
CAATACAGTGGTTTATCAGGCTTTGCCTAAAAAGCCTTATTGTAATTCTTGTTGTGCTTATAATTGCTAGACCTATAACACAAATCAATATAATTGAAATGATTACTGTCTTCCGATCCATAAAGTCACCTTGCTGGTAACTCTGGATTGGAAGTGTTACTTATGTATTGTTGTCCCCGCGGTGGGAAACAAATATATTAATTTTGTAGCTATGTTTAGATATGGATACAAAAATACTGTCAGAAATAGGGCTAACTCAAGGGGAAATAAAGGTCTATTTGGGATTATTGAGTTTAGGATCAACTTCTACTGGTGCTTTAGCTAATGAATCAGGGGTTTCAAGATCTAAGCTGTATTCTATTGTTGATAAGTTGGAGAAAAAAGGGCTTGCAAGCCATTTTGAGAAGAATGGTGTAAAATATTTTCAAGCAGTAGAACCTGAAAAAATTAATGACTATTTAAGACAGAAAGAAGATGACCTAAAGAAATTAGAAAATAGTTTTCAAGCATTTTTGCCAAAGCTTAATGAGTATTATGGGAAAACAAAAATCCAGCAAAAAGTTGCAATTTATCAAGGTCTAAAAGGATTAAAAGTTGCACATGAACATGTTTATTTAAAAGTAGGAAAAGGAGAAGAATATTTGTATCTGGGCGTTCCTGCTTATCAGCCAGCAGAACACCACAGATATTGGCAAAAAGATCATCAAAGAAGAGTGAAATTAGGAATAAAAACAAGAATGTTGTTTAACCAAGATGCAGATATAAAAACTTTAAAAAATAGAAATAGTTATGGTTTGGCAGATGCAAGATATATGCCTACAGACATTATAACCCCTGCATACTTTTTGATTTATAAAGATACAGTGATGGTTGGAATTGCATCTTCACAACCAATAGCAATAGAAATTATAAGTCAAGAGATTGCAGATTCTTTTAGATCTTACTTTGAAGCCTTTTGGAAGGAGTCTAAGAAGATAAGGAAATAAAGGGCTAGAAGTAGATAATGTGTTCATTGGTAATGAACAAGGGTGTTCACTGGTAGTGAATGCCTTTATAAAGCCAGTAAGACTTTGTTCTTACTTGGGGTGCGAGAAATTCTAGTAGTTTCTTACGGAAAAGCGTAAGGAATGGGGTGTTTTAGTTTCATTCTTTGTTGGAATCCCTCTATTTGTTTATGGGAATGTAATAGACAACGCATACTGGATTGTATTTTCCTCTTTGGGAATAATCTTGGTTAGCACCTTGTTTTGTGTTTTATTTTCTATTAAGAAGAAATAAAACCATTTCCTTCTTTTATCGGTTAACGTTGTATTTAAATAGTTTACTGCTAATATATTATCATATTATGGAATTAACTGAACTGGGCTCCAAAGGGTATCTTGGGCTGTATGATTTAATTAAAGATGAAGACTTTCTTGAGTTTAGTCTCTTGAAAACACTTAACTTAGGCAAAGAAATTACTTTGAAAAAGCAGTTGGCCTGGCTTGTAAGAAATGGTTTTTTGGAAAAAGTAAAAAGAGATTTATATGTTCCTAAAGATTCTAAAGTTAGTGAATTTAAGCTTGCTCAAATTATTTTTAAAGGTTATATTGGATTAGAAAGTGCATTATATTTGCACAAAATTATTGATATTCTGCCATTTACAATTACTGTAATGAACAAAAGCTTGGCTAAGAGTTATAAATTTAGAAATTATACTTTGAAAAATAAATACACTAAGTCTTTATATGGAACTACTTTTATTAATGGGGTTTTGGTTTCAACAAAAGCAAAAACATTGTATGATCTGTTGAAGTATGAGCCGTTTGATGTAGCATATTTTTTGAATGTAATTAATGCATTTGATGCTAATGACTTGGAAGAATTTTTAAATTACCTTAAAACAGATAAAAGTGCATCTTTAAAACAAAAAGTTGGGTATGTTTTTGATTCTTTGGAACTGAAAACAAAAAATATTAAAAAACTTGTTGATTACTGCAAAAAATCAGTAAAAAGTAAAGTATATATTGATAAAAATGGAAAATATAATTCAAAATGGGGTGTGATCGTTAATGGATAATGATGAAAATTATTTTAGAAAACTGGCTACGCAAAAGCAGCTTAGTTATAATTTTGTTATTAAGGAACATAAATTATTAGAAATGCTGTCTAAATTGGCTTCTTTGCCAATAAAAACTGTTTTGAAAGGCGGAACGGCATTGAACCAAGTTTATTTTGGAGACTTTCAAAGGTTTTCAGAAGACTTGGATTTCGATGTATTTGAAAACATAACTGTGGACCTGTTAAAAATGGAGTTAAAGAAACTTGACATAGAAGTGAAAAAAACGTTTTATAGACCTGGAATAATTGGCTTTGAAATTTCTTATGTTGCAGGAGATACAAAAGATATAGTGAAGGTTGAGTTCAATATTGAAAAAAAACAATTTCTAAAAAATAAAGCAATTCTAAAAATAGCTAATTCAAATATTGCAAATTTTGTGGTAGCAAATGTAAATGTTTATCCTTTAGAAACTTTGGTTGTACAAAAACTTCTTGCCTTAGTAAACAGAAATGATGGAAAAGATTACTATGACTTATTTTTTGCTTTTAAAATTGTAGATTTGAAAAAAATTAAAGAAGAACTTAAATTCTGGGCGCAAAAAAAAGTGGTGGATGAACAGATAGTAAAAAAAGCACTTGAAAAAGTAAAAACTATTGACAACAAAATTTTGAAAAGGACAAATGTGTTTATTCCTGCAGACAAAAGAATTGATTGGTGCCTAATAAAGAATGAATTAGAATTGTCTTTAAATAAAATAAAGTGATTTTTGTTTTTGGGGCAGTTAACGTTATATGCCGATAGTTTACTTATTCTTATGAGATTAACTAAACATTCTGCTTAAATGCCCCTTGGCTTTGTGCATAAAAC
>CAZMCX010000087.1:0-2920 GCA_964565125.1 uncultured archaeon | reverse complement strand
TTCATTTTTTAATTTTTGAGCTTTTATAATAATATCCCCCGTTAAAAGTGATGGGTACCAATTACGAAATTGAGCAAATAAGCCGCTACCAGAAACTTTAACTATTTTAAAGCCAGATTCTTCTAAAAGTTTTGATAAGGTTTTTTTAGTAAAATAATGTAAATGCCCACCGTCCCAACCAATTTCTTTCCAGTTGAATGGGGAAGAAGTCACCGGCAGTTTCCCAAAAAACAATTGAATTCTGTATTTTAAATAAGCAATGTTTGGAACTTGCAAAATAAGAGTTCCGTTATTTTTTAATACTCGGTTGATCTCGCCAAGGACAAAATAAGTATCAAAAATATGTTCGAGTACGGCAAGGCAGGTAACGGTATCGAATGTTGCATCCGGGAAATTTATTCCTTTGTCAATATCGCAAACAGAAAAATATAAACCATTATCGTTTGGGAAATTTTGTTTTGCCAATTTTTGGGCTCTTGAAATACGACTCGGAGAAATATCTATCCCATAAACTTTATTATATTTATTTCTAACTTTAAAAATTAATGAGCCATCCCCGCAACCAACATCCAAAAGTTTGCCCTCATTATTATTTAATAAGCTTGCTGCTAAATTTTCTCTATTTAAATCAAATCTTTTAAAGATTTTTCTCAAAAAAGGAAAAGAAATGTAATCAACTAATTTTCCTTCGCCAAATTGTTTTTCATAAAGATTTTTGGGGTTCATATTTATATTTTAAACAAAGAATTATAATCTATTCTTGGGAAGGTATCAATCATTCCGCCAATACCAGCATTAAAAATTTGAATGCCTTCTTTTTGAAAATATCTGTAAAAAATATCTAATCTTACTAAATCATCATAAAGTATTCGTGCGTATCCTAATTTTGATCTCTTCTTTTGAGAAGTTAAATCTTCACTATAAAAATGCTTTTCGTATCCATCTAGTATATGATCCCAATCACAGCCAATTATGTATATTGTCTTAAACCCTAAATATCTTGCCATAGCTAACATAAAATAGATAACACCTTTTCCCGAAGGGTTTGGTTTTGACATTTTAAGGTTCATTCTATTGGATATAGAGCCACTAAATAAGAAGTAATAGATTTTGTTTTTCAAAAATAAGTTATTATTTTCGATATAATTTTTATATTGAATGTTGAAAAAAAATATGGCATTTGGGTTTAGGGAAGCATAAGAATTAATCCTTTCCATTGTTTTAGGAAAAAACTTTTCACGGAATATGTCATTTAAAATTATTGGTTCAACCATCGAATAAAAAATGGGTTTTATAACATCAATTTGATTATGGAAATAAAAATGGTTGCAAACAAAAACGTGCTCGTTTTTTAATTTAGTTAGGTCTTGCTGGTTAATTGATGGTCCGTTGCCGACAACAAAGCATCTTTCATCCGCGTATTTATTTTCTAATTCCTTATTTTTGTCTAAAATTTTCTTATTTTTAAAATAAGAATAATAAGGATATATTTTACGCACCGTCTTATAGGCAAGCCGGTTTTTTTTAATAATTTTTCTAAGCATAAATATTCTAATTTTTCTCTATTAATTTTTACTTTACTTTATACGATTCGTCTTTTTTATAATTATTTTTTTCCAACAATGATTCTTTTTTAGAATAAAGAACAGCAGAAACGATTCCCAAATAAAACCAAAAATACATGCCAAATATGGGGAATCTAACTGTTTCGTGAAATAAACCATATCCCAAAACTCCCAACAATGCAATAGAGTGACCCACAAAAAGTGTCCTGGCATCATGCGGCATCTCTCGTTTTGGAAAAAACCCCCCACATATTACAAGGGCCCAAATTACTAAATAAAGTATTAATCCCACAACCCCATTTCTTATTAAAACATCTAAATACTCATTATGCGCTGAATAAAGTTCTATTTTTTCTTTTAAAACAACCGACCAAATGGGCGCGCCCACATATGAGGGACCCAATTGCCCATAACCGAAGATTATTCTTGTGGGATCTTGAGATAACTCGCCAAACAATCCCCCCCATATAGCAACACGATCAATAAATGAAGCATCTTGCCTTATAGAGTCTAAGGTCAAAACATTACCGAGACGGGTTGTAATCGATTCTATATTTAAAACACCTAATGAACTCAAGAGAAAAAAACCAATAATAAATATAGTAACAACAAAAATAAGTTTTTTAATTAAAGATTTTTTTCTAGTTTTGAAAATAATAAAAAAAATAAAAAAAATGCCGATGAAAAATTGAAAATAACAAGCCCTGGTTAATGATAAAAATATCAAAACAATACCGGTTAAACAAAAGAGATAAAGATAGGCTTTAGTTTTTTTATCAGAAGTAAAAATATAATATATAGCAAGGGTTACGATAAATGTAATAATCATTGGAATCCTTTGCCCCAAAATAACTCTTGCTGCCATAAGATCTTTGACACCAAAACTTAAAAATTGAAAAATAACATAAACAAAGAAAAGAGTGTAAACCCCCACAACGCCCCAAAGAATATATTTTAGATAATAAGGATTCCGGAAGTAATTACGAGCTATAACATAGGGAGTCATATAACCAAGGAAAATAAAAAAAGAGGTAAACCTGTGAAGATTTTGATTAAAATTAAACTCAAAAAATGCATTCAACGCAAAAGAGCCAAATACCCAAACTACATATATTAATACTGCTTGGTCAAGTAAATTAAGAGAATGTTTTTTATGGCGAAGTATATATAAAACTAAAAAAATACTTACAACAATAATTTGAAGATAAAAAACGTTATGAGATACCAATAAGTAGAACGCAGGGAACAATATCACCGCGCCCATCAACCAATAAATTAATTTTTTTTTATTTACTGACACAACTTTAAAGTTTGTAAAAATTAATAACTGTGATAAAATTTAAATATGTCTTATC
>CAZMCX010000086.1:0-3224 GCA_964565125.1 uncultured archaeon | reverse complement strand
CACCTGCAAAGGAGGCAAGCAGTAACATTTATAAGGATACTGACACATATTGTCATTATATGGACAAAAAGTACTACCTGACACGAAGGGAATCAGAAATTAAAGATTATTTAGAAAAATTTGAATTTGATCTTATCTCAAATAGATCTCTTGCCCCAATCATAAAATCGAAATCAAATCAAAACCAGATACTATCAAGACTCTCAAAAAAAGGGGTACTTATTAGAATACATAAAGATTTATATTGCTTACAAGATCAGGATTTAACCAAGATTGCAACAAAAATACACCCGGGGTATCTATGCTTAGATTCTGCACTCCAAAGTCAGGGACTTCTAGACTACGAAAATTTTGTAATAAAAGTCGCAACAAAAGATATACGGGCGAAATATAAAGCCGGCAGATATATAATCCAATATATCCCGTTTAGAGAACTGTTTTTTGGATTTGTTGAAAAAAACGGCACCTACATATCTACAATTGAGAAAACAATTATAGACTGTATTTCATTTTCTCGTTACATTTCATATCAAATAATATTAAAGGCCTTAAGGGATATTAATGTAAAGCAAGTCAATTGGTCATATTTTGAGGAACTTATACTAAAAATGTCAGATTCAAATAAACAAAGAATTGGGTATATTTTTGACTTGGTTTCAGAAGACAATAAAATTCCAAAAGAAACAATTCAAAAATTAAACAAACACAAAAAATCAAAAATACGTTTAATATCTAATTTATTACACACTGGAAAATATAATAAAAAATGGATGGTGACTGATAATGCTGAATTATACAGATATTTTGAATGATAAAGAAATTGAAATATTAAAACTAAAAACCGGACTTGGCAAAAAGTTTATAATAAAAGAAAGGGTGCTTATGTATGCTCTTGCTCTTTTAGAAAAATTCAATGAAAGAATTATCCTAAAAGGGGGCACAGCAATCAACAAGATCTACCTTGACGAACCAAGATTTAGTGAGGATTTGGATTATGACAGCAAAAACGCAAAAGCAGATACAGAAGAAATCAAGCAATTCTTATCGGATTACTTCAAAACAGACCTGCGTAAAATGAGAAGTATATATAGAATTGATTGTTTTTACAACGGAAAAGACAGCGAAACAGATAAATTTAGAGTAGAAATTGCTCCAAAGAAAAATATAGAAAACACAAGTTCAAAAATAGCACGAAGCATTCTTTTTGAAAACACATTTGCAAGTGTAAAAACATATACATTAGATGCTTTAGTAAAACAAAAAATGGATGCTTATTTTGATAGAATTGATGGAAAAGATTTCTACGACCTTTATTATATTCTTCAAACTGGAAAAGCACAGAAAGAGTTTTTAGAAAAAAGAGATAATTTACTTACAAGGCTTAAGCATTTTAAGCATAAAAATATATACAATACCATATCACATTATTTACTAAAAGACAATAGATATAAATACAATGAGTTAATTGATAATTTCGAATCATTATTAAAGTCCTTGAAATAAATCACCAAATTAAGTTATGTCCAAAACCTTGATTTTAAACAAAACATCTTTGCCTTCTATTGGATTATAAAGCTTCAACCTGATTTCATAGTCATCAAAGCCCACAACCTCTACTGTGTTTGTCTTTCCACCATAATCCATATCCAAAAGATTCCCTTTTTTCAGATCTTCAGGGATTTCCTCAAAAAGTAGCTCTATTGGTAGAGAAAATTCCGGGGTCTCAAAGCTTTTTATTTTTAGTTCATAAGAATCTCCTTTTTTCTTTCCTTCAAGAGATTTCTCAAAATAAGAATTTATTTTGTCAACACCGCACTTGAATTCTAATGGCTTTTTTTCATCTTTTTTGTCAAAAAGCTTTCCTTCACAATAAGCCTCAAAAGATATTTTTACTATACTTCCTTTTTTTATTTCTCCGGCCATAAGGATCAACTTAATCAATCATTTTTATTTTTCCGGTTTTTACTTCAGATATAATTAAATCCTTCAATAATTTCACTTTTGATTTGGGTATTTTTCCACCTGCTGCAAAGGGGTGCCCGCCAAAGACAAGCTCCGGAAGATTATTTTGAACTTTTTCAAATAAGTCATAAATGTCATAGGTATTAGACCGCATTGACAAACTTACTATGCCTCTAAAATCTATATCTATCATATTCAAGTACCCCGGATAATAAAGCCACAAATATGAAAACACAGAATCCTTAGAGCCTGCTTCTGCAGGAGTCATTTCAATAAAAATAAGTTTCAAATCTTCATAAATTTCCATTCTGCTTTTTACTGTATTTACCACTTCGTTATTTTTTTTTAATTTTTTATGAATTTCCTCATCAATTGATTCTGGCAGGGCAATTAAATCAGTTATTGCTTTCGAGTTTGTTTTTTCTAAAATAAACTCAAATATTTTTACACAAGAGTTATTATCGTCAGCAAGTAAAAATAATCTTTGAATTTCAAAAAACAGCCAAGAAATCTGACAACCAACAAAAAATGGCTGCTGCCTCTCTTTTATACGCAAATATTCCAATGAATTGGGGAGCATAGAATCTCCAACTGCCCCAATAACACCAAGAATCTTTACATCGTGGTTTTCTCCAAAAAGCCCTTGGTATATGTCATAACAATATGCTGATGCGGAAGGACGATATATTTCACCATTTAATGGGTAATACCAAGTTGCGTGCGCATAATTATAGCCGTCTTGTTTATTATGATGGTCCACTATAAAGACTTTTTTTCCTTTGTCTGCATGCACAGACAAGTAATCTAGATAAATTATTATTTTTGCCTCTTTTATACCCATTATTAATTCATGGGTCTGTGGAAGCTCTGCTTTTCTATCTTCATTTGTTCCAAAATAAACAAAATAGTCTTTTTTGTATTTTAATCCAAAATTGTCAAGGATCTTGGAAAAAATTGCTGCAGAAGTAATCCCATCCGCATCATTATGAGCAATAATTTGTGTTTTTTGAGGACTTTTGTAGGCTGCTTTGAAGTCTTTTATAAAAGGAAGAAGGTGGTTTTTCCTTACTTCATCATAGTCCACTTCAATCAGCCCATTCGTCAATTATATCTAATTATATAAGCTCCGCTTGTTTCTTAGACCTACATCCTGCAACATAATAAGTCTTTCTACCACATACTGTGCAAGTACCCATATAAGTCGGTCTTTTTCCCTGTTTTTTCTTAGGAATTGTGTGCCTTGCTTTTCCACCATATCCTGC
>CAZMCX010000085.1:0-3297 GCA_964565125.1 uncultured archaeon | reverse complement strand
CTAAAAAGGCTGGATGGGAAGAGAGGGATTTGAACCCTCGACACTTAGGTCTTCAGCCTAATGCTCTTCCGGACTGAGCTACCTTCCCTCTGGGATTTTACAAAAATCCTGAGCTGGCAAAAGTGCACTACACAAGGTAGTGCGGAACTTCGCACAAAAAACTAGTTTGTAAGAATAACTAATGCTATTCTTTTTCCCCGTTTGTTTAGGTTGTTTTGAATAATTTGTCCTGCATTTTCTTTACTTCTTCTTGTGTGAGTCTTTTGTGAATCTCCGCAACATATTTCTGTATTAGTGCAGAAAGGTCCATGATTCCGTCTTGTAGTTCGTACATTGAAATATCGTACTTTTCAGGAGCAATCACCTCTACACTTGTTGGGGTGTAGAAACTAACAAAATAAATTAATGTAGAAAAACTTTTTAAAGAAAGTGTTGCATCTATGTAACCAAAAAACATATTGTCTTGTTCTAAAATCTCTGAAATTTTGGAATCATAAATTGTGAAATCCTTCTCGTTTGTTAGCATTTTTTCGATTTTTTCTAAGTTTACTCTTACCAGGTCTTTATCAATGCCCTGAAGTTCGATAATTGCTCTTACTTTTAGCTTGTAAGAATCGTTCTCAGAAATTTGCTTTCTTTTCTTAACAGTTTCAATAATATAATCATCAAGAGTATACTTTGTTGGAAATCCGTTTTGTTTTTTTATTAGACCTTGCTTTAGCATATTATTTAACTCTTTTGTTACTTGTGCATAGCCAATATCTAGCTGTTTATTTATATCTTCCGCAGTTTTTGGTTCTGTAAGTAAAAGAACAGCGATTTTTCTCTGCATTTCGGAGATTCTCATAAAATATCACCTGGATTTATAGATATTAGGGAGGAGTTACTTTTTTAAATAAGAATGGTTTATTATATATGACTTTTATATGACTTTGGAGGTTATAATTATGACTGGGCAGAGAGGACAAGCATTTAGTGTATTTAAGATTTTGATTGCAGCAATTGTTGCATTGGCCATTTTAGGATTATTATTGAATATTATGGGATTAATTAACTTTAACCCAGCAAACGAGCCAGAAACAGCAGTAAAGGACTTGGCTAAGAAGGCTAACAGTAGCGTATATACCCCCGCATCAAGTGTTGTAACTTTTAGTTATCCAGATCACTATCAAGTGACAAAAGCACAAATTGTTGAGGCAATATCAGTAGATGTGTCACAGATCGTTTTTGTGACGCCGAGTGTGCAATCAATAAATGCTTTGTTTGACATTAGTACTGATGGCTTTAAATTAATGTTAAAGAATTCAGTTAAGAGCAAAGAAGTAATGCTTTATGTGATTTGTGGTGAAGACCCAAACTTTGTTTCACAAAGTGCTCCAGAAGTATTTGGGGATAATTTGTCGTCACCAGTTACCACGGATGTAACTTGTTATATCACTGTTGGCCCTAAGAAGTAAGTAAAAATCAAAGAGTGATTTAAATGTCAAGAAAGCATTTTTCAAAAAAAGGAAAAATGTTTCAGGGCATAAAAATCAAAGAGTGATTTAGATGTTTGAGAATATAAAGGGTTTCCTGAAGGAAAAGAAAGGGCAGTCTGAGTGGAATACCCTTTATATTGTTCTAATTCTCGCAATAGCGACAGTTGTACTTATTGCAGTTGTAAAACCTATGTTTCAGGGCACTACGAAGATAGCAAGTAGCCAGCCAATAGCTGGAACTCCTGCGGCGCCAACAAGCTAATCACATTAACCTATTGGTTTATAAACGCCTACTTATAAATATATAGTTATAATTACAAATTGTATTAATTGTATTATTTTTTAAAAATAAATTCGGGGGTTGGTACATGTATACTACTTCTAAAGCTCCAGCAATGGCATATGATAGAGCAATAACTGTTTTCAGTCCAGAAGGAAAACTTTATCAGGTAGAATATGCAACAAAGATAATTGATAAAGGGACTCCGGCTTTGGCTGTAAAATACAAGGAAGGAATAGTATTTTTGGCAGATTTGAATTTTGAATCAAAACTGCTAGTTTCGGATACTTTAGAAAAAGTATTCAAAGTAGACGACAAAATATACCTTATTTCTGCGGGAATGGCCGGAGATGCAAGAAGAATAGTAGAATTCGCAAGAGAAATGATACAAGAAAATAGAATAATATATGGTGAGCCATTAGAAGTGCCATATCTAGCAAAAAAAATAGGAAGTATAAAACAAGCTTTTACCCAATATGGTGGAATGAGGCCTTATGGAGTTTCATTCATAATTGTTGGAAAGGATGAAGATTTCCATATTTATGAGACAGAGCCTTCTGGGTCTGTTGCTGAATACAAGGCTTTAGCAATTGGTAGAAGTAGGCAAAAAGCAATGTCCTATTTTGAGAAAAATTACAAAGAAAGCATTTCAGAAAAAGATGCAGTAAAATTATGCTTAAATGCATTAAAACAAATTTATGACAAAGAAAAAATGGAATTGTCAAAAGTGAAAGTGGGAATCATAGACGACAAAAAATCAAAGGTTTATAACCTTGAAGAATATTTGTCTAAAAACTGAGGGTTTTAGATGGTTACAGTAGATAAGGCGATAGTTGCAAGCCATGACAAAAATGGAAAACATTTTGAAATATTGGTGGATGCCGATTTAGCATTAGAAGTAAGAGAAGGAAAGCAAATAGAACAGATATTTGGAAACCTGTTGGCGTCAGATGATGTTTATAAAGATGCGAATAAAGGAGAAAGAGTATCGTCAAAAGATTTATTGGATGCTTTTAATACTGAAGAAATGCTTCCTATAGCAAAAGAAATAATTCAAGATGGAAGAGTGGAATTAACAACAGATCAGAAAAGGAAAAAATTAGAGCAAAAGAGAAAAGAAATAATAATGTATATTTCGAAGAATGCAATTAATCCTTTAACAAAGACACCACATCCGCCACAAAGAATTGAGCTTGCAATTGACCAGGCAAGGGTTACTATAGATCCAACAAAACCAGTAAAAGTACAAATCGATAAAGTAATCGAGAAGATAAAACCAATTTTGCCGCTATCTTTTGACCAGGACGTACTTAGTATGAAAATACCAATAAGTTTTGCAAATAAAGTTCTTGGTTTTTTGAGTAAGTATGAAGTTGTAGAAAAAAAATGGACTAGTGATGGATTGAGCATCAAAATAAAAATAAGTAGCGGCCTTAAGCAAGAAGTAACAAATAATGTGTATTCTGCTACTTCTGGAAAAGTAATGTTTGAATAAGAGTGTGGTGTCAATATGAAAGAGCAAGAAAGCAATTTTGAAAA
>CAZMCX010000084.1:0-3340 GCA_964565125.1 uncultured archaeon | reverse complement strand
TATGGCTTTCCACCACCAAAAGCAGAACTCCCATACTTATATATATATATATATAAAAAAATGATAAACTTATAATTGTATCTATTTGGGGGTATTTGGGGAAAAGCAAGAGATAAAAAAACACCCAAACATATAAGTTTGGAAATTAGCTTATCAACCTACAAATAAAAAAATAAAAAGAGAATAGAAGTTTACTATTTAGCTTCTATCATTTCAACTTTTCTTTTAGAAGATTTCTTTTTAGCTTTCTTGCTTTTCTTTTCTTTCTTGACTTTTACAGTCTTTATTTTGGGGGCCTTTATTTTTATCTTCTTAACTTTCTTAGCCTTCTTTTTCTTTGACTTTTTCCCCTTTTTTGCTTTTTTAGATTTTACTTTTACCTTTACAGTATGTTTCTTGTCATTTCCAAAAAGAATCTCTTCTAATTTTTTGTCATCAACATCAGGATCATGGTTTATTATATCACTTATTATCTTATCTTGCTCAAGTTCTTTCTTACCTTTCTTTCCTTTTGGAAGATCAGCTTCAAATTCGCTAATAAGTTTTTCAAGGTCTTCATCACTCATATTTTCAAGCTCTTTCTCTAATTGTATTCTTTCTAGTTCATCTTCTAGCTGCTCAACTCTTCTTTCCAAATAAAGCAAGTGTTCGTAGATTAGTTCATCATATGCTTTAATATAATTTTTTATTTGCTCGTCTATGTGGCTTTTTGTAGAATCTCTCTGACCTCTTGCTTTTTCTACAATAGTTTTAAAAAGTTCTTCAGCCTCATTGTAGCCAACATAGCCTTTCTTATACAAATCATCAACAAAATCTTTTATGTGCTTCTTGTTTGTATTTTTCAAACCAAGACCAAATAAAATACCTTTCTTTAGCATGTGCATATTACACCCTCCAAATAATAAAATTAAACATAATTTTCTTAATATATAAAAACAACAAGCCTTTATAAAGTTTTGCTTTTTAATCATTCTTATGGTTTTTAATAAAGTAATTTCTAGGCTAAAAGATGCAATAATTTCATACAAAACAATTACTCCTTATCTGGGAAACATGTTAAACTACTTTTTTGGAATATTAATTGTTCTTTTTTTAGCATTGCTTATCGGATTAGCAATAAAATATAGCCCAGATGGAATCTACAACTATAGAATATTGCTCTATATTATATTTGGGGTACTTACATTTTTTGTTGCGGGCTATTATTTTTTCGCAGGACTTGTTAAAACAAAAGTTCTTTTAGAAATTGTAGAAGCAAACAAATTAGGTAAACCAAAAAAAAAGGAACACGAAAAGTTTGCAGAAATGTATAGGCAAACAAAGTTCTTAAATTTAATAAAAAAATATCCTGCTTACCTTTTAGGACCAATATTAGTTTTAATTATTGTTGGCATTATGTGCGGCCTATGTCTTTTACTAGGAACTTTAATAAATATGGCAGTAGTAACAAAAATCCTAAACTATGTGTTCACAATTATCTACATAGCATTGTTTCCTACATTTTTAGATTTAATGATTCTGCCAATACATTCAACAGATTACAAAGTTAAAAAGTCACAACTAAAAGATGTATTCAAGAATTTGTTTAAACAGTTCACCCAAAAAGGCTTACATAAATACTTAGAAAAGCTTACCTTCTGTTTTGTTCTAATAATAATCCTTTATGTTTTCATTGTAATTGCAAGCTTTTTACCAGTAGTTTGCTTGCTTCTTGGTTTGTTTTTCATATCTTATGTAACAACTTGTTTGATAAAGCCTTTTTGAAAAAAATTAGTCTGATATTCAACCTTAAAAAATATTTTTTACAATCCCCGATTGTTAATTATAAACATATCTTCAACCATTTTTTTATTAAGTTTGCTGAGTTTTGCAATACCCATTAATTTATTTCTTTTGGCAAGTCTTTCCATAGGTCTTACTAATTCCTCAAAAAATAATTTTCCTTTTTTTGTAGTGACCTTAGAACTCATAATTTAACACCTATCTTTGATAAATCGCAGTTTAACATTTTGCCATACTCTTTTAGTTTGTCAATATCCAATTCATCTTTAAAATAATTATACAGATATACTGCATCTTTAATATCTTTGTCACTTCCAAGCTTTACTAATTTATACGGAATCTGTAATTCAATTGGAGCAATTTTTAATTTGTACTTGTTATTAATTAATAGTAAGTCCGCATTTTCTAAAGATAGTTTATCGTATTTATCCTTTGCCTTTTTAAAATCAAAATACCAATTAGAATTATTATCAAAAATATCTAGTTTTTCTTTTTTTGTTTCTATTATTTCATAAAGTTCTTCTTTTGAATCAATATAATCAAAATCATTTTTTTTCAAATCAACCAAAAAGACATCTAAATTCTCTTTAGTGAATTTATCAAAAAGTACATCAACATCAAGAGTAGGCCTTGAATTTCCAAAAACAATTGAAAGGTATCCGCTTACAATTACATAATTGGTGTGTTTCTCCAATAATCTACAGAATTTAAAAACTAGATCATCTAATCTATTAAGCACGTAATTGTCTAGCCTTATTATGCGATTAACCATATAATAATTATGACTACAGAACAGATATAAATATATGGCTTATTTCATATATGCTTTTGTAATAATTACATCCTGAACTGGCCATTCTTCCATACCATACTTTGTTTTTGTTGGCAGTTTAGCTATTGCAAAAATAATATCCATACCTTTTACTACTTTTCCAAATACTGCATACCCCGCAGTTTCTAGGCCATAATCTAAAAATAAGTTATCTTTTAGATTAACATAGAACTCACTTGTAGCACTGTTCTCTATCATTGTTCTTGCCATTGCAACAGTCCCCAACTTATTACTTAATCCATTTTTAGATTCTAAAAGTATTGGGCTTCCTCTTTGCTTTGATGCCCCATCGGCAGTATAGCCACCAGCTTGTGCAACAAAATCAGGGATTACTCTATGGAAAACTGTTCCATCATAGAACCCTGCTTTAACATAATTAACAAAATTTTCTACTGTTATTGGGGCAGAATTTCTGTCCAATTCTATTTCAAAAGTCCCTTGGGTTGTCTCAAACACAGCAATCTCTTTTGTGACTTCATTTTCTTTTTCTCCAGATTTAACCATAACTACCACCAAAAATATTATTGCCATAATAAGTATCAAAACCAAAAATCCAGACAAATATAATTTCTTATCCATAAATACCACATAAGAAATAGGAAAAATAGAAATATATTAGTTGTCATAAAGTAAAGGGGCTTTATGCCCCACCTTTCTTTCTTTTAGCGAACTTAGGTTTTTCTTTCTTTGGAAAGAAAGAAAAAGATAGTGCTGGAGGCAGGACTT
>CAZMCX010000083.1:0-3383 GCA_964565125.1 uncultured archaeon | reverse complement strand
TTATTAAAAGCATAATAATATTAGTTATAGAACATTATATTTTCCTTTCTATTATTTTTCCTTAAATGCTTACTAAAAAATAGATTTATCCTTAAACTTCTATTCGCCATACATAAAAATTAAAAAGTAATCGAACATATTATATAGTATGGTTAAAAAATTAAAAGATAAGAAATTTGACCCCAAAATAACAAATCTAGACAAATCAGAAAATACAGAACCAAAGTGCCAATGTAGTTGTGGTGGGCCTGGCAGCTGTGCACATTGTGCAAAGGGTGCATAATTAATGTACACCCTTCTTTTTTTTATTTTTAAAAAAAATACAAACCCGGACTTGGTACACGTTTTAGAACATATTATCGCAGATTATTTATACTTTAACAAAAATATTGAAAATCTGTATTGTAGAAGCATAAAAAACTGTTTTTATATTATTGCAGAAAAAAATTTAACAAAACAGGCAACTTTGATTTTAAAAAAAATCACTAATCCCACAAAAATTGAATATACGACCGCAAAAAAGCAGATCATCCTTGAAAAAAATTTTTCTTTTGGAAAAACTGAAAGTGATTTAGAATTATCTACGATTGGTCGTAGAGCATACTTAAAAAATTTGGATTATGCTTTTTTTCTAGAAAAAATAAAGTCTACATTAAAGGGGTATGCAATCATATCTCCAAAAACAACTATTGAAAAAAATTTTAGTTTAAAAGACATCACAACATACAAACCTCAAAAACTAAAAAAAACTGGAAAACAAAATATATTAATTTGGAATATGGCCCCAAAACAGCCCATTCAAAATATATTAAATTCGTATTTAAATTTTGATTTTTTACTTAAAGATTATAAACAAGATATAATTGTTGAGTATGATTTTATTGGGGGTACATATTATATTACTACTACAAAAAATGTTTACAAGGTTGCAGACAAAATTCAAAAACAAATACAAAACACCAATACAAAAAACTTATTTTCTTTAAGTAAATTACAATTTTATGCAGAAACTTTAGATGTCCCAATATATAAAACCCTAACAAAATATATTATGAAACTCTCTAAACAGCCATATAAATTAAGCTGCCGTGAGTTCAGTAATGCAATTAAAAAATTTTCTGTAAACAAATTTAATTGGGTGATTATAGAATGACTATAAAAAAAATAAGCATTATTTCTCGGAAACCACTAGACAATAGAACCAATTTCTATTATTTAAAAACCTGGGAAACAAGTGAATATTATTTTTATGACTTATTTTTTGAAACAAGTAATGAAGAAAAGGCCATTAATTATTTAAAATCTAAAAACGAAATTGTTTTTGCCAATTATAATAACAAAAAAGTAATTTGGAAAGAAATAAAGTTTAAAAAAGAGTATTCTTTAAATATTACTCCAGAACAAATTCAGTTCAAATATCTAACTAATAACCCGATTCCACTCTCTGATGTTTTAACAATTAGAAACCAAATAAAAAAAGGATCTAAAAGTCATAAATTTAGACAAGAACGCTATAAATTAAATATTTTTAAGGGGTTTGATGGCTCATTTAATCTATTAATTCAAGGCTATTCTCCAGAGTTTATTATGAGCCTATATAAGGCAATTAAAAAAATAATTAATAAAAAAACTAATGAAAAGCCAACCTATTGGGATCTTGCAACAAATCAATTCATAATCTCAAAAGAAAAAAACCAAATCAAGGCAATAAAAAAAGCATTATTAAAACAGTTAGAAAAAATAATAATGTATCCAAAAGATCTAGTTTTAAAAAAGGGGCAAACAAGATATATAGTTTACAAGAAAAGTGATTTCCAGACTGCATATATCAACAGTGATTATGCAGAATTTTTATATTTCTTTAGAAAACCAAAAAACATTAGCAAGATAATTGCGTTCTTCAAAAAAAAGGGTTCTAATTGGAGCAATGCAATTGATTGCATACATTCTGCCATTTGTGCCAATTTTTTAACATTTGACAGTAGAAATAAAGGGGGTATTAGAAAAATCAAAGTTATCTTGCCATATAATCTTGATTTAATAACTTACGAAATAACAAAAAAATGCAATTTAAAATGTATACACTGTTATAACGAATCAGATATACAAAAAAAAGAAAAAAACTTTAACTTATCAGATTTTTCAAAATCTTTAGAAACATTTAAAAAAATAGGGGTTTTTGATATTTATTTTACTGGCGGAGAACCACTAATATATCCAAATTTTAAACAAGTAATAAAAGAAACTGTAAAAAGAGGATTGTGGTATAGTATTTTTACAAATGGGTCCTTAATAACTCCTGACTGGATTAAATTTTTTAAAAGATATCCGCCACGATATTTTATTATTAGCTTGGATACAGTCTCAGAAAACCAATTTTTTAAAATTAGAAAACAGGCTGTAAAAAAAATTATGCAGAACATTAAGTTATTAAAAAAACATGGCTTTGTTATTCGGATTAACACAGTATTGTTTGAAAATATCAATAATTCAAGGCAAGATTTAGAAAAATTATTTTTATTTTGTAGAGATAATGATATTGATAAAATTATTATTGACCCGCTTGAATTATTTGGTCGTGGAAAAAACCTTAAAAAATATAAACTAAAAAACAACAAAAAAACAATACTTGACATTGATAAATCATTCAAAAAAATATTCCACAAGCCATTTTTTTCAAAAAATAGAATATACAAGAGCAATACAATGTGTGGTGTTGCAATAAATCGTCTTTTTGTAAATTCAGGAGGAAATATTACTTTGTGCCCACTACTTAACGAAAAAGACCATGTTTTAGGGAATATTACTAATAGTTATAAACAAACAAAAAAACTATGGTTAAACAATGAATTGCTAACTTATATTAGAGAAAAAAGATATTTAAACAAGAAATGTAAAAAATGTAATTTTGTAGCCCATTGTTATGGCGGTTGTATTGGAAAAAGTTGGCAAAAAGATAAAGGTTATGGCTTAATCGATGGTTGGAGCTGTAATAAAATGCATTTTACACTCAAAAAAAAGAGTAATAAGTTTTGACTATCTAAAAACTATTCAGGTTTGTACAAATATATAAAAAATGGTAGGAACTAGTAATTATTATGGTTAAAAAATTGAAAGATAAAAAATTTAGTCCAAAAATAATAAATATGACTAAATTAGACAAAACAATACCAAAATGCCAAGGCACATCCACCTGTGAAGGTAACAAGTGCTTTTAAAATGCATATAGTCTGTGGGGTATAGTATTATGCCCCTTTCTTTTTTTATATTTTCAAAGATAGGGGGGGCGGGTAGCTCATAAAGAACAGCAAGATTTAGGTTAAGGCAATAATTTTTTGTATTTTTCTTGTATTTTTTGATAAATCTGTTCGGCATCCCAACTT
>CAZMCX010000082.1:0-3512 GCA_964565125.1 uncultured archaeon | reverse complement strand
AAAGAGAACAAAGCAGCAGTAGATGGGCTATTAGATTTGATGATGTGAGATAATGGTGGAATTTAAAAGAGCCCAAGGTTCTAAGTTTTGCAATGGCAGCAAGAGGAAAAGATAAAGCATAAAGAATAAGACAAGTAGTTAGTAAGTTTTTTAGTGATGGGAATGATCGTTTTTCTATAGCCGATGTTTTATTTAATTCTTCTAGTAGTTTCTTTTTGTATCGTTTCATAGCTAAAGGTTTTTTAAAACAGTTATAAATCTTCTTTATCGCCAATATTCCTATTTTTAAATTTTACACTATCTAATTTTATATGTTTTACTAATTTAATACTAAAAAATCTTTTTTTTGATTCTATAACTTTGTCAAAAATATGTAATAATGAAGTAAGATTAAATGTTTTAATGGGGGTATGAATATGAAAAATAAGAAACAAGAAACAGATGTAAAAAGAATCAAAAACTTTAATCCAAAATATGAGGTAGTAAAAAATGATGAAGATAATGCTAGAGGTTGTAAATGTTCATCTTGAATAGAAACTATAAGATAATAATGTGAAAAAATGTTTAATGATGAACAACTCTGCAGTAAATTGAGGGGTGTTAAATGGCATAATACTCTTCATTTATATCCCTTAACTTCTGGGGAATTAACTACTAAGAAAAACTTAAATGATTATCTAATTTGGGATAATAAAATAAAAAAAATGTTATTTTCAAATTATGATTTAGCCAAACTTTTGATGTTTTGTGATGGGTTAAATAGTACTAAAGAGATTATAAAAAAAATATGTAAAGGAAATAAAAAACAAAATTATATTAAAAAACAAATAGCCCAAAGTTTGCAAAAATTGTATGAAGATAAAATTATTGTTTTTCAAAAAAACCCTAACAAAGTGCCTATTAGAATAAGAACTAATAATCTAAAGTATCCTTTGAATATGGCATATCTAGAATTAACTCAGAACTGCAATTTTTCTTGTATTCATTGTTATTTAAATGCCCCAGATTTTACAAAGAGGCGCAGGATTACTGAATTGACAACAAAGCAATATTTTAAAATAATAGATTTATTAGATGGTCTGGGAGTTATATCAATTATTGTTACAGGGGGGGAACCATTTTTACGTAAAGATATCTTTGATATTTTAAATTATATTAATTCCAAACATATTAGTTTAAGTATTTTAACAAATGGGTCACTTTTGAAGGATAAAGATATACAGCAGTTAAAAATGTTGGGTTTGAAAAAAATAGCTATAAGTTTAGATAGTCACTTAGAAAAAACTTTTAAAAAAATAAGAAATCCTACGACCTATAAAAAAGTAGTTACTAATATAAGAAAAATTATTGCTTATAAAATTCCTTTAGAAATTAATGCCGTGTTATTTAAAAATTTGAATAATTCTTATAATCATTTAACAAATTTTTTTGTCTTCTTAAAAAAATTGGGTTTAAAGCGTAAAAATATTACTTGTGACATTTTCATGCCAGTTGGGGCTGGAAAAAATAAACGATATCTGAAATTAGATGAAATAGGAACCTTGAATAATTTAGATTTAGCATATAGACGAGTTTTTCACAGGAGTTATATTCAGAAACAGAAAGAATCTATTAATAATAAAACTTATAATAGTTTTTGTGGCGTAGGGAGAGAAATGATTTATATTGGTTCTGAGGGAAACATTTTTTTATGCCCTGGATTAAGAAATGATGACCTTTTGTTAGGAAACATATTTAAAGATAATTTTAAGGGTATTTGGGCCAACCCCTCTCTTTTTAAATATTTTAGAAATAAAACATATTTGGAAGATAGCGAATGTAAGTCCTGTAGATTTGTAAAACTGTGTGATGGTGGATGTAAAGCTAGAGCTATGCATTTTTATGGCAAATTAAACTCTAAAGATTCTTGGATGTGTGCTTATTATGAAAGAAATAAAAGATAAAAATATAAGAATAAGATCTGCAACAAAGAAAGACTTGCCTAAATTAGTTAAGTTTAGTTTATTATGTGAAAATGAAAAAGTGGTGTTATCAAATAAAGGGCATTTTTGGCAGAAACATTTGGATAAAAAGTTAATTGAACAATTAATAAAAAAAGGGCTACAAAACAAAAATAATTATTTATTAATTGCAGAAGACTCTACGAGAAATTGTATAGGATTTTTACGTGCAGTGTTAGTGAATATGGATCCGATAATGAAAGTAAGAACTATTTGTGGATTGAAAGAATTAGTAGTTTTACCTAGATCTGATGAAAAAAAAGTGTTAATAAAACTTGTGAATACACTAATTAAAAAAATTCAAACAAAAACAAAATATTTTACAATTCATGTGGACTCAAACAATAAAAAGGTTATGGCTGACTATATAGAAATTGGATTTAGACCGTCATATTTATGTTTAGGAAAACAAGTTAAGGCTATTAATGAGATAAAAAACCAAGATATAAAAGTAAGATCTGCAACACAGATGGATTTATCTGAATTAGTCAAACTTCATATACTATTTGAATTAGAAGAACGTAAGATAACGGGGACTGGTGATTTTTGGCGCAGTTATTTAAATAAAGCATTAGTAAAAAAAGATATACAGGGTTTGTTCAAAGATAAAAATAATTATTATTTTGTTGCAGAAAATTTTCAAGGAAAAATTATTGGTTTCTTAAATGCCTTATTAGAAGAAATGCCACAAACTATAAAAACAAATTGTGTTTGCGGAATGAAGATTTTATATGTTTTGCCAGAATATAGAGGCAAAACAATATCAAGTATGCTTATGACAACAATGGAAAAAATTATTATTAAAAAAACAAAATATTTTGTAATTTATGTTTATCCAAATAATAAAAAAGCCATGGCTATTTATTTAAAGAACGGTTTTAATCCATTATACCTTTGTTTAGGAAAACAGATTAAGAAAAGGATTTAGTCCACTTGGCAGATTAAGAATTTCCACTAAACCTAAATAACAATAATCTTTATTAACAACTCTTAAATATATAATTAGAGATCTTATGTCCAGACTTCATTTATTGGACAAATGCCTTGGTTTAATACAAATGCGTTGATATCCGCACGAAGATAAAAATAATTGCTCGGGATTGAAAGAAAAACAGTATTTAAATTCTTTTTATAAAACTCGTTGTAGGTATTTGGATTTAAATCCGAAAACAGTCCTTTTTGTT
The DNA here is from genome assembly GCA_964565125.1 of uncultured archaeon. Classification (GTDB taxonomy): domain Archaea; phylum Iainarchaeota; class Iainarchaeia; order Iainarchaeales; family 0-14-0-20-30-16; genus JAQTTP01. Next base: position 328 of record CAZMCX010000082.1, on the reverse strand, counting down.
CCATATTAAATCAAACTGTCGAATATTTAATAAGATTATGGTTCTATAAGTAAGTATGGAAACTAAATATGTAACTACAATAAAAGATGCTCAAAAAGCAGTGAAATACTTTGCTGAAAGAAATGGGTGGAAAGATACCCCTAATGTGGACAAATTTGATCACTTACACGAAGAATTAATTGAAATGTCACAGTTCCTGAGATATAAAAACGAGGAAGAAAGAATAAAAATAATTCAAGAAAAGAAAGAAGTTTTTGTTGATGGAATAAGCGCCCTGTTTTTTATTTTATCTATTCTTTAATTTATTATGTACCTGACTTTGGAAACT
>CAZMCX010000081.1:0-3523 GCA_964565125.1 uncultured archaeon | reverse complement strand
TTCGAATCCCACTCCCTAAAAAAATGTGATTGAAATGCCTTCAGAAAGATTAAGAAAAGTAGGAAGAAGGGTCGTGATGGGCTTTGGGGCTGCGGCAATAGGGGCCGCAGTTTGGTTTGGACTTAGAGAACACAAACCAGTAGTAAAAGCAGCACAGGAAGTAAGGCAGGAGCATAAATTAGAATCAAGAAGGCCATTTTCATTAGAAAGACTATTTTTTAGGCAGGCAAGACTTTATTCCAGAGAAAAACACGATAAAGCAGTTGTATTTCATAAAGAAACTGTTGCAAAGATGTTTGGTGCAGGAAAACCATATTATAAACGTCAGGTAACTTCAATACGTGAATTAAAAGAAATCCTTGGAAAGATGTATGTTGTTTTAAATGAAAAACTGCCTGCGATATCTTATAAGGAAAAGGGAGCAGTAGATTTTTTTGAAGCTTACTCTAGAAAAAAAAGAGATTGTGATATTGGAACAATTCTTTTTTTAGAAACATTGAGGATGATGAATTTAAAGAATGTAGATTTTTTATATGGCCACAGATATGGCCATGGATTTTTATATGTTAAACTAGATGGCAGAAATTACAGATATGAAACAATGCAAGGAAAATTTATGCCTTTGCTGGAAGAAGATATTGTTTTTGAAACAATGGATTTAGAAAATTATTTTAGATTTAATACAGAGTATAGTGTTTTAGCTAGTCTTGATAAAAATGTGGCAAAAGAAAAAATTAAAGAGCTAATGGGGCAACCACATATTTATGAAGTAGATTATACCTATGCTTTACTTACATTTGGTGATGCTCAACAAGTAGCAAGAGGCTTTATGAAAAAAGCATATATTGCATCAAAATATTCTCCAAGAATTGGGCTTGGCTGGGCAACGAAGGAAATAACACAAGGTGATTTTGAATCAGGCCTAAAAATTTTAGATGGGGTAAGGATACCTAAAGTGATATCTACATTTCAAGGAAAAACAATTAGGGATCAAATACATTTTTTACAAGTATATGCTTATTCTAATCTGTTAGTAAACTCAAAAATGAAAACTGTGCTTTCTTTGATTTCTGAACTGAAAAAGAAATTAGATTCTGCTCAAAAGGTTTATTAATAAATCCCTGCTTTTTTTATCATGAGAAAAATTGAAAAAAATGTTTTACTTACTATTCTTGATGGCTGGGGTCTGAGTTCTTCAAATCCTAAGAAAACAGGAAATGCAATAGAACTTGCAAAACTCAAATTTTATAATTCTCTTGTTTCAAAATTTCCAATGTCAAAATTAGAAGCCTCTCAACATTATGTAGGGTTGTTGGATGGATATATGGGTAGCTCCAAAGTTGGTCATATGAATATTGGTGGCGGGCGAATTATTAAACAAGAATTAGCAATTATTGATGAAATGATTACTTCGGATTCTTTTTTTAAAAACAAAGATTTACTAAGATTTATTGAAAGAGTTCCTAAAAATAAATCAATACATTTGCTAGGGCTGGTTTCTAAAGGTGGAGTACATTCACATATGAACCATCTTATTGCATTATTAAAACTTTTAAAAGAAAAAAAGAAAAAAAATGTGTATATTCACATAATTTCTGATGGCAGAGATGCAGGTAGGAAATCTGGGGGAAGATGTATTAACGAATTAGAAAAAGCAATAAAAAAATTGAAAGTAGGAGAGATTGTTTCTCTTATTGGCAGATTTTATGCGATGGATAGAGATAAGAGATGGGATAGAACAAAGAAAGCGTACGATTTGTATGTTAATGGAATTGGTAAAAAATCCCTTGATTGGAAAAAAACAATAAAAGAACTGTACAAAAAAGACATTACTGATGAATTTTTTGAGCCTATTTTATTTGACAAAAACGGAATTATAAAAAATGGAGATTCAGTTATTAATTTTAATTTTAGATCTGACCGAATGAGACAGTTAACAAAAGCGTTTTTGGGACAATTAGAAAAACCAGTTCAAAAAGATTTTGAAAAAATAAAAGTTAATCATTTTTCTTTTATTCCATTTTATCCAGAATATAAAGGTGGGTTTTTAATTAATCCCCCAATACCGAAAAATACTTTGGGAGAAATTATTTCTAAAACAGGATTGACTCAATTAAGGATTGCAGAATCAGAAAAGTATGCGCATGTAACTTACTTTTTTTCAGGAAAGAAAGAAGATATGTTCAAAGGTGAAACAAGAAAAATAATTCCATCTCCAAAAGTAAGAACCTATGATTTGAAACCAGAAATGTCTGCATACGAAATTACAGATTATGTGACTAATGCCATAAAGAAAAATAAATTCAATATTATTATTCAGAATTATGCAAATGGTGATATGGTTGGTCACACAGGAAATCTGAAAGCAGGACTAAAAGCAGTAAAAGTGGTAGATTCCTGCTTGGAAAAAATCTACAAAACATTAGACTTTAATAAGTGGGTTTGGATAATAACTGCAGATCATGGAAATATAGAGCAAATGATTGATGCAAAAGGAAATCCCCATACATCACATACTTTAAATAAAGTTCCGTTTATAATTGTCTCCGCAGAGGGAAAGAAAATAAAATTAAAACCTACAGGGGTATTAGGAAACATTGCCCCAACCATATTGGATTATTTAGAAATAAAGAAACCAAAAGAAATGATTGATACTTTAATTAGGCAGTAGGGTTTTAAATGGGGGCTAAGAAATTAACAATCATTATTGAAAAAGACGAGTTTGGGTATTTTGCAAAATGTAATGAATTAAAAGGATGTCAAACACAAGGTAAAACTTTAAGTAGTGTTTTAAAGAATATAAAGGAGTCTATTTTGTTATATTTACATGAGTGATTAATATGAAAGCTTTAATTTGGTATTGTAAGAAATTGGAAATTGGAAAGGTGAAACTTAATAGTTGTAATGTTAATTTAAATAGTCTGAACAGCACAAAGAAAATAAAAGAGAAAAAAGTATTGTACCCTTGGATTACAATTGAGGGAAAAGAAGATGTGAATTATTTTGAAGCATTTGAAAAGGATTTGAAAGAACAAGCAAATCACTTTAAAACTAATAATGTTGTGTTGTTGCCTTTTGTACACTTTGTTTACAATATTCCCCCCTCTGAGCTTAGTTTTTGGATATTAATGAAATTAAAAGATTACTTAGAATCTAAAAAGTATTCTGTAAAGCTTGTTCATTTCGGGAGTTCAAAAGACTTTAAATTCTTTAGCCCTGCAGATAAAATGCAGGTTGTAATGAGACAGTATCCCAATCCAGTTGATGTTGAAAAAAAGAAAGCTGAAGAAAAGAAAAAGAAAGAAAGTATTTGGTTTAATAGTAGAATAAAAACTTTGAAGAAAGAGAAAAAGATAAGCTCCAAAATTGTAAAGGGAAAAAAGCAAAAAGTAAGTGAAAAAAAAAGCAAAGCAGTTAAGCATAAGAAAAAAACAGGAAAAGTTTTTGTACCTATAAGAGTTGAAAAGAAACCAACAAATAAAGAGTGGAAATCTTCTTTGTATAATCTAGCTCCTTCTGCCAG
>CAZMCX010000080.1:0-3540 GCA_964565125.1 uncultured archaeon | reverse complement strand
AAAAAGAGGATTGTTTTAATCCCCTGAATCTGAGTCATCACTGTCAAAATCTGAATCATCTGAGTCGTCGGGAGTATCTTCATCCCAGTCGCTGTCAGAATCATCATCGCTATCAAAATCTACGTCATCTGACTCGCAATCGTCACCGTAGCATTTACAAATCTCAAGCTCGCTCATTTAAACACCCCTTATTGATTCAATTATTTTATATTTATTGTTTGTATCATATGTATATATATACCTTTCTCTTTTCCGCGAGTTTTTTGCATATTCTTATATACTTTCAAAGCAAATATTTTACATGGCTGTAGAACCAAAAAGAAAACAAATACCAAAAAGATCACCATTTTTAAACAAAGGTATTAAAAGAGCACACGAAAGATTAAGAGAGCTATTAACGGATCCTGCAAAAAGAGAACTACTAAAGGCAAAAATAAGCAGTTTTAGGAAAGAAGATAGAAAAGAGCACGGCTATCCACAATGGCGTGGAGCTGGAGAAGGAAAAAAATATGGCCACAGCCCAATAAGAGACTATTACGCTTTTTATTATCGCAGACAAGGAGAAACAAAATCGCTTAGTTTCTTAGATATTGTAAGGCAGGAAATAGAAAAAAAAGGAAAAGTACGTATTCTAGATGTAGGAGCAGGATATGGCCAAGCACTATCCGAACTAAAAAAAGAGTTTGGAGACAAAGTAGAGACACACGCATTAGTTTTATCTGCAACCCGTGCACTAAAGCAGGCACACCAAGAAAAGATGGTAGACAAAATTCATCAGGTCGAAGTTTCTACATGGCTGCCAAAACAAGAATATAATGTTATTGTTTCATTCTTTGGGGCCACCAGATATACCTCACAAAGAGAAATAGCATTAGAAAAACTCTTTCACTCTTTGGCAGTAGACGGGGTTGCATACATCCAATTTGACTTATACGCAGAAGATGTAGAAATTGCCCCAGTTCTTAAAAAATTTGCAGAAGCCAACCCAAATTTCGAAGTTGATCTCAAATCTTTTTATGAAGCAGCAAGAATTAGGCGTTTAAGATAACAATTAAAAAGCAAACATAACTTATTCTTATAACTAAAGACAATAATTGGAGGGTGTAACATGCAAAAAAAAGAGGAAAACATGAATGAATGGTTCAACGAGCTTATTAGAGAAACTGAGCTTGTTGATGATAGATACAATGTAAAGGGTTTTGTAATATACAGAGAATGGTGTGCAATATCTCTAAAGAAAATGTACAATGTTTTTGAAAATGTTTTAAACAGGAAGAACCATATGCCTCTTTTTATGCCGGTAGTTATACCTGAAGAAAATTTTTATAAAGAATCAGAACACGTAAAAGGGTTTGCCCCAGAGGTGTTTTGGGTTACAGAACATGGAGACAAAGAAAAGCTTGAAAGCAAGCTGGCATTAAGGCCAACATCAGAAACCGCTTTCTATCAAATGTACAGTTTATGGATTAGAAGTTACAACGACCTACCATACAAGAGATATCAAAGTGGAAGTGTTTACAGATATGAAACAAAAGCAACAAGGCCTTTCTTAAGAGGAAGAGAATTCCTTTGGATAGAAACTCATTGTGCTTTTAGAGACGAAAAAGCAGCAAGAGAACAAATCCAAGAAGATATGGAAACAACTAAAGAAGTTATAACAAATGTTTTTGGAATCCCTGTTTTGTTTTTGAAAAGACCACAATGGGATAAGTTTGCGGGTGCAGTTGATACTTATGCTGCAGACACAATAACTCAAAACGGAAAGTTCTTACAAACAGCAACAACCCACTATTTAGGAACCAACTTTGCAAAAGCTTTTGATGTGAAATATAAAGACGAAAGTGGAAAAGAAAACTTAGCACACCTAACTTGCTATGGCCCAGGAATAAGTAGGGAATTTGGAACAATAGTTGCAATCCATGGAGACAATAAAGGCCTGAGATTCCCATTCGAGATTGCACCAAAGCAGATTGTAATTGTTCCAATTTTAATAAAAGGAAAAGAAAAAGAAGTTCTAAAGAAAGTTAATGAAGTATACAAAAAGCTTTCAAAGATTTACGAAGTTTTATTGGATAACAATACCCAAAAAACGCCGGGAGAGAAATTCTATTTCTGGGAGCAAAAAGGAGTTCCAATAAGAATTGAGATTGGGCCAAGAGATCTTGAGAATAAAAAAGTAGGGATATTCCGAAGAGATTTAAACTCCAAAGAATTCATTCTAGAAAAAGATCTGGTAAAAACAATTTCAAAAATTGCAAAAGAGTTTACTCTAAACCTAAAAACGCAAGCAGAGCAAGCATTTACAAAAAACATTGTTGAAGTAAAAGATATGAAAGCCCTTGAGGAAGCAATTGAGAATAACAAAGTTGTGAGAGCACCATTCTGCTCAATAGATAAAGACGGAGAAAAATACGCAGAGCAGATAAAAGAGAAAACCGGGGCAGAGATAAAAGGAATAACTTTGATAAAAGAAAAAGAACCCAAAGAGATTTGTATTGCTTCAGGAAAGCCAGCAAAGTATTATGTATATATTGGAAGAGGATACTAGAAAGAGTTAAATAACTCTCCTTTCTTTTTTTATTTATGTTTAATAACTTCTTTCAAAGGTTGCACATCAAAATCAGAAGCGTGCCGGTAAGAAAGAGAATTAAAAATTTAGGAAAGCAAATACCTGTATATTTTCACTATTCTGTCCCTTTAGACAACATAAAAATTAATACTTTAAATATGGAAGTCACTCCAAAAGAGCTTTTCAATTTAGAGCCAATAGTAATAAAAGTAGTAGGCAATGGAAGATTAGATATAGACGAACTTATTGTTCGTTCTGGTTGTTATATTAGCGCAAGAGAACCAATAAAGATTGGCAAATACTGCTTCTTAAATTCTGGTTGTTCAGTTTTAGCAAGAGCAGGAATAGAAATCGGAGATAATCTTATGTGCGGAGATAATGTTTACATCAGAGACAATGATGGTCACCACCTCACAAAAGATGGAAAAGAAATTCTTCCTCAAAAAATAAAAATCGGAAACAGTGTCTGGATAGGCAAAGATGCAATTATACTAAAAGGCGTAACCATTGGAAACAATGTTGTAATTGGAGCCGGCAGCATTGTAACAAAAGATATACCACCAAACTGCATCGCAGCAGGAAACCCTGCAAAAGTAATCTACAAAGGCAAAATAGATTGGTCAAGGTAACTAGAATACCAGTTTATCTCCGTCTTTTATTTTATCTAAATACTTTTCCGGTAACTCTAAAACATACCTTGCTTCTTTTTTAGGAGAATAAAATCTCCACGGCTTTGCAATCTTTAAATCAACAACCACTTTATTAGAATCCAAGAACACAAGGAAGATAGGAAAGAAAACAAACATCATATGTATAGATGAAAGCAATTTACTTTCTGTGCCCATATCAAAAATCAAACAATAATCAAAATCTTTTTTGCAGGTAAACATTAATCCTCTTGCTTTCTGGAAGTGCGTTCTAGCCAACTTAGTTTTTATTACTGATTTATTTTTGGTTTCATTGAAAAGCAT
>CAZMCX010000079.1:0-3605 GCA_964565125.1 uncultured archaeon | reverse complement strand
ATTTAAATCTGTTTTATCAAAAAAAACTTTTTTATGTCGTTTAAAACAATCGGGTATTTTGAAATAATTAAAATGCATATCCATAAAATCAGAGAATTTTTTATCCTCTCTCAACCTGATATAGGCAACATCTTTCCTTGTTCTATAAAGATATTTTTTTGTTTTTTCAACATATCCAGATACTCCAAATACGGTCAATAAAAATTGGTCAGACGAAAGAATCTGTTTTTTTATAATCTGAAAACAAGACATGGCAATATCATCAGAATGAGGTGAAATAAAACACGTTCTGTTTGCTTTATTTTTTTTCATACACAGTTAAATTCTGTAAATAATACTCTTGTGCTCCGAGACGATACTTATATGACTCATTGCCTCTTGTTAAATCCAATAATTTTATATTCTCTCTTTCATTTTGCAACGCACCCCAATAATCGAGGATTAATCCATAAGACACATTATTTGAACTTTCAGTATGGGCGCGCAAATAACACAATGCTTCTTGCCCGTGTTTAAAATTAAGTGAACAAGCTAACAATATATCATTTAACATGCAATAGTCTATATAAACATTTTGATTTAATGTATTTTGAAAACAAAATTTTAAAATTAAATTATCAAATTTTTCTTCAAATGACAAATTAAATTCCTTCGTCTTTTTTGTATTTAATTTGTTGTTTCGTTTATCCAATAACCAATTTAACAATTTACCACCCTGTTTTGTCTTACAGCCCAAAAATTGTCGTTCGAATTTTAGTTCTCCAGATTGCTCATACATCTTTCTAATGCGTTTAGATATTAATTTAGAAAAATTTCCATCAACAGGCTTAATCCTAAGACTAACTGTAGATTTATTTATAATAGAAAATTTATTAAAATAATTTATGGCGCTTTCTTCAAATAAAGAATTAAGTTGCAATTTTAAATTATTTTTTTTGCAATATTTAATTAAATCTTTAAAATATAATGCTTGATTTAAATTTGTGTTAAAAAAACCGTTGAAATCATTGAAAGAACCGCCCAAAAAAATAAGGCTGCGATCCTGGTATGCAAGAACAATATAATTACTAGAAATCTGTTTATCAAGAATAAATAAAACTTTTTCAGGTTTATAAACATCTGTGTATGCTGATAGCCATTCTTTACTTGAAAAAAGATACTTATAATTTTTTAACTCGCTAAACGATATAAGAGACAAATCTATTTCTTTTATCCACTTATCTTTATTTAACTCTTTTAACATATAATTATTTAAATATCTCAGAAAAAACCTTGACGACTCTGCTTAAACCATGATTATTGTTGACATAACTAAATGCCCTATCAACATAATGTTCCCTTTTTTGTTCTTGCAACATTGCGTCAATCGTTTTTGCTATATGGCTTGCAGAGGAATTATAAGGATATAAAACACCGCGTCTATCCGCTAACAAGGTTGTCATGTAGCCAACTTCTCTAGAAACAACTAAAAGTTTACCAAACATTGCTTCCAGTGCGGTTCTGGGACAACCTTCCGTATCAGAACATATAAATAATACATCCGCATTTAAATAATAATCTGCCATGTCATCAACAAATCCAACAAATTGCACATTATTTGAAATTTTTAATTGTTTAGCTAGAATTTCAAGATTTTTTCGTTCACTTCCTTCGCCCACTATAATAAAGTAATAATTGTGATTAATTTTATATAATTCGTAAGCTGATCGTAAAAATAAATCAAATCTCTTTTCTGGTGACAATCTGCCTACGCCCAAAACTACTTTTTTTCTGTTGTCTTTATTTATCATAAATTTGAAATTTTCACGGAAACTTTTAAATAGATTGCCTGTATTTATAAAAGGTGGGGAATAAAATATATTATCCTTTTTATATTTTTTGATAATTTTTTCCATATTGGGATCAACTATACCAACCGAATCAAAAAATCTTAAAGTTTGATTATCAAAAAACGTTTTCAATTTTTCATAGAAGTTGCTGTAAATCCAGCCGTGCTCGGTACAACTAAATTTTATTGCCACTCTATTTTTTAATTTCGGGTAACAAAATAATTTAAAAAGTGTGATAATATAATTTGAATGATAGCCGTTAGAGTGAATGAATTTAGGTTGATATTGTTTAACCTGTTTAGCCAAGTTAAACGCACATTTCCAAATATTATCACCTATCCATTGATTGGGTACGCTATAAGAATCTAAAAATTCTTTACATTTTGTATTATGGGAGTAAAGCACTTTACATCTAATATCCGTCTTTGTATTAATGCCCTGCGCTAATTCAGCAGAATAAAATTCAGCTCCTCCAAGAACTGGCCCCGGACTAATAATCATCAAGACTTCAATTTGTTTTCGTATATCCATTGCCATTATTAAAATTTCTAAAACCTTTTTTTAATTGAATGTGATAGTTAGTATAGGATTTTCTAAATTTTTTAGATCCGATACTTTTGATTTGTTCAATAAATAGCCATTTCATAAGTTTACAGTAATGATAAAAATAATCCAGTTTAGAAATAGTTTCCATCTTGGCAAAAAACGCTCCGGTAGCGTAACCGTATGACTGCATCTGCTGCAAGTCCTGCTCTGGAGAGCGCCAAGATCTGTGAGTAACAATCGCGGCCGGTTCATAAAATATTTTGTAACCCATAGATAATGCGCGGTAGCTCCACTCATTGTCATCGGAACTTAAAAAGGGAGACCCAGGTCCAAAAATTTCATCAAAATATCCAAGCCGGTTTATTATATTTTTTTCAAAAGCCATATTACAACCGGACATAATAAAAATAGGGGTGATAACTTTTTTTTGATATACTTTTTCATTTGTCTCTTCGTCGTGAAGTCGGGACTTCGTGGAGTTTTGTTCTGTTTCACCCGCAATTACTCGGCCAGTGACAATTTTATAATTCGTTTCGTTAAAAACTTTTGAAAAATTTTCTATCCATTGTATATCAGCTATACAATCATCATCGATTATGGCTATATATTTTGACTTGCTTTTCCGAATGCCAAGATTAATTGCTTTTGATTTATTTTTTTCAGTTAATTTTATGTAATTAAACAATGCTCTTTGACTAATAACAAAAGTTTTGTTATCCGAGGATTGATCTAAAATAATTATTTCTTCAGCTGGCAATGTTTGATTTTTTAAACTATCAAGTATTGGTTGGATAAGATTTCCTCTATCACATGTGGCTAGTAGTACTGTTATGTCAGATGTCATAGGGTTGTTTTTTTAACTATTAAATTTAAACAAAATTAGTTATTTTGATTTAGTTTTTCGTTTTAATTAATCCGCATACTCTTTTAACACATTAACTAATTTTTCTGGACTGGTAATTTGAATAATTTGCAAACCTAATCTATCATAAGCACCTGTATAGTCAGCACAATCATCAAGCAAAACAGTCTCCATATAAATTAAATTATTTTTATTTAGATACCCATCAAAAAATGGAATTGAGTTTTCTTGAACATCACCTTTTAAAACCCTTAAGCTGTGAGAGATCAAAAAATCATCAAATATATCTTTCAGTCTCATGGACGGCACGGTAAATCTTTCAAAAGTATCCATATTGTCTGTGGCAATCACAACCTTAATATTTTTAT
>CAZMCX010000078.1:0-3739 GCA_964565125.1 uncultured archaeon | reverse complement strand
CTATTTCAAATATTTTGTTTTGGTATTTGAAGTCAGGGCTTTTTGTTCATCGATGAAGTTTGTTTCTTTACAAAAGTCAAAACCTAATTGCTTTTACTTTCTTTCAATCATTGTTTTTTTAGCAGTTGATGAATTTTGGATTGGTTCCTTCTTGTTTCATATTGTTATTTATTCCTTTGCAAACAATATTTTTATTGATAAATTATGCTCAGACCTCAAAAGTATAAGCGTTTTTTTCCTGTGTATTTTTTGAAGATGGCGTCTGATTTGAAGAAGGGAAAGAAATGGAACAAGTAATATATGTAGGTAATGATAAATATTTGGAATATAATTTTAAAACTGAACAAGAATTTGAACTGCTAATAAAAGAAAATAACAAATTATTTTTTGGAAAAAGTTCCATATATTTTGATATAAAAAATAAAATTGATTCAAAAACATTTGGGGCAAGTATTCCGAATGGTTTTTTATTTGACTTTACAGATAAAGAAAATCCAGAATTTTATATTGTTGAAGTAGAATTAGAAAAACATGATTTTTACAGGCATATTTTTCCACAAATTACAAAATTTTTTGCATTTTTTAAAAATCCGGCAAGTAGGAATTTATTAATTGAAAAAATATATAATTTTATTAAATCTAATAACAAAATAGAAAGTGAGTTTAAGCAATATCTTGGAAAACAAGATATTTATAAAATTATAAAAGAAACAATAGAAAATAGTCAAAATATTTTATTAATAATTGATGAAAACAAATCCGAGTTCCAAGAAATTATGGAAACATATACTGATACCTGGGATAAAATTGTTAGAATACAGATAATAAAAAAATACAATTATAACAACAATTTTCTTTTTTTACAAAGCCCAAGTTTTGAAGATATAAATTATATTGACCCCACTACACAAAAAATTACACAAGAATATGATGAAGTCTACCACACCAAAAATATTAGTAAAGAAATGGTTTCTTTGTATGGCACAATTAAAAAAGAAATAATAAAAATAGACTCTACAATAATGTTTAACTCACAAAAATATTATATTTCTGTAAAGCAGAATAAAAATTTTGCAAATATTCAATTGAGAAATAAAAAAATTCAAATGGTAGTTATGGCACCTTATGAAAAAGGGCAAAATATAATTAAAAAACATGACATAACTCAATTGTCACAAAGCGTGCAAAATTTTTATGGTCGACCATGTTTTAAAATTAATTTAACTGATCAGAATAATTTGGACGAAGTATTATTGGCTTTGAAAGAAGCATATGATTTACAAAAGAAAAATAAGTAAAATATATTTGTGGTTTGACTGAAGAAGAGATTAAGCTTGTGGAAGATAGTTTAAGGGAGTGAGGTGAATTTATGGGTGTTTTTTTAGGTCCTTTTGATCCATTACAACTGCAATTTAACATATTAAATGTTTTGTTGCGTAAAGGGGTAATATCTTATGACGAAGCAAAAGAAATTTTGTTAAATTCTTTAAATCCTAGTTTATCTGATATTGAAAAAAATAAGATAATTGACTCTATGTTATGGAGGAGTTAGTTATGCCAAAAACGGGAAAAATTAATTTGACTGGTGCTAAAGCATTATATGATATTCAAGATATTCAATTAGTTAATAAAGCAGAGTTAGATATTGCAAATAACGATAGGCTCTATTTTGAAATTGGTTTTGGAATAGGCTTAGCAATATTTGGGTCTTTATTAACGACTTTTTCAATACCCTTACTAATAACTTGTTTAATATTTAGTTCTTTTGGAATATTTGCTTTAATAAAATATTTAATTATTATAAACAATTTGTATAAAAAAGCAAAAGCAAAATAGATAAGTCTGTGATTATTGGATCTTGCGAAATAAATTTAGTGAATAAATAAACCAATTAGGTTACATTTTATAGTCTAACACTAGATAACCTTAAGCTTGTAGGCAAGCCCAAAACCAAGTCAGAAACCCGTGACGAATTAAAGAGGAAGTGAAGGAAATAGATGGAAAAAGAGCATTTTTTGTAGTAGGAATTTGTTGTATATTAATTAGTATTATGTGGTTGCGGTTTATTCCAAAATTAATCGGAAACTTTTTAATTAATATAATTAATGTTGTTCCTTATATATTATTAATTTTTGGACTTGTGGTATTAATTATATCTTGGTGTATAGGTAAGCTTTAAAGTAAGTAATGATTTGATGAGGGTGAAAGAATAAAATAATAAAGGAAACTCTCAAACATGGCTTAAAATTGTAATTATGAACTAAATATTTATATATTTCACCACAGTATGTTAGTAGGTATGATTATTATGGATAAAAGACTTTTTTTAGTTTCTTTTATAGGGCTGGCAGGGAAAGTATCAGGTAGAACAAAATTACAAAAAATGATTTTCTTGGGTCAAGAGGAACATTCTTTAGGCAATACATTTGACTTTCAATTATACCACTATGGGCCTTATTCTTTTGATCTAAATAAAACACTCTCAGAAGTTATAATTGAGGGTTTAGTTACTGAAGAGACTGTTTTCTCAGATACTACTGGTCCACAATATTCGTATTCTTTAACTTCTGAAGGAAAAAAGTTTTTTGAAACAAATAAAAATACTGCAAATATGCAAGCTGTTTTAGATAACTGGGAAAATAAATCTTATTCAGAGATAATAAACTATGTATATGATAAATATGTCTAATAATTATGACCTTTTAAAGGAAAAAGTTAAAAAGTGTAAAAATGAGCAAAAAGAAATATCTAAATATATTGATAGTATTGAGTTGCCACAATTAAAAAATAAAAGAATATATATTTTAAAAAGGGACTATCCAAATTTAATTTCATCTCTAAAAGATAAATCTATTTGTTCTACAGAGATTATAAAGATTAATGAAGAGGCTGAAAAAGACTATTTACTAAGGCTATTTTTATTTTATAATTTTTATCGTGCTTTTGAAACTTATTCTAAGAAAAAAGAATTATCTATGGATGGACAAATATTTGTTTTAGAGGAGTTTGGATTAAGTTTGGGGGGTAGGAATTTTTGTTCTTATTTGTGGTTTGGATACAATCAATTTGTAGGCACAGTAACAGGACAAAAAAATACTTTTAAAAAGATTGTAATTGAACCAATGAAAAAGATTGCAAAAATATTAAAAGTAAAATTAAACACAAACGATAAATCTTATTGTAACTTTGAAAAGAATGATATGATAAAGCAAGAAATCCAGAATTTTTTATATCACTTACAAAAACACAAATTTTATGAAGATTACATTGCAAGAAAGATAAAAAAAACAAAAAAACTGGGCAATAAAGAGTATATTAATAATCCAGTAATAATATTCAACCCCCATTTTGTAAAAGATAATGAATTTCCAGGTGGTAGATTGGATGGGTATTTTGAACTTGACGGGGCGATAGTTTTATCTAACCCAATAGAATTTATAGAATGCAAAAATACTGCAGAAGTAAAATTTGAACATATTACAAATTTTGTGGGAAAATGTGCAATATTTGAAAAAATTTATGATATTAAAGTAGTTAAGAAATTATATTGTACTGGAAAAAATAACATTTGGTCTGGAATTCAATCTTATGACGGGCTCGATTTAGATATAAGTGATAATGACTTGTAATTGTTACCTTGCTGATTATTACTGATAAAAAAAAGATCAAAGCAAGGTATTTGTATTTGAATTAAAAGAAGATAAAAAGGAGTGATTGGTATGGGCAAAAATATGTGGAT
>CAZMCX010000077.1:0-3780 GCA_964565125.1 uncultured archaeon | reverse complement strand
ATGGAAAACAATAATGATATAAAAATACGGCAAGCAACGATGAAAGAAGTTAGGACCCTAGGTAAGTTAAAAATAGATTTAGAAAAAGAAGAAAAGCAATTTGCGCCAAAGGGCGACTTTTGGCGGCAATATTTGGATTGCACCACACAAAAAGAAGATATCGTAGACTCTTTAACAGAAAAAAACAGCTTTGTTTTTGTATAAGTTCAATTAAAGACAAGAAGTGTTTAAGAAAATGTATTGTTAGTCCTCTTTTTTTACAACCCCCTTATTTAAATCCAAGGTTATTTTATCTCCAGAATGAATATTTTTTATTAAATCCTTTACTCCTACAATACAAGGGATATCTAATTCTCTTGACACAATTGCTGCATGGCTTAATATACCCCCTGTTTCTGCCACAATTGCCTTTGCTTTTTTTATAAAAGATATCATATCTGGATATGTTTGCTCAGCAATTAAAATGTGTCCTTCAATAAAATTCAGGGGGTTTTCCTTAAAGTTATGGGCAATCCCTGAGATTACCATCTTGTGGCTACTTGCTATTGTTCCTTTTAATTCCATGTTGTCCACCTATTTTTGAAAACAAATACTTATTTCTATTTTTTTCATATAAATCACATTTTAAAAAAGAGCCATATAATTTATATATCTTTGCTTTACAAGAACCAAAACAAACAAAAAACTGTCCACAATTACGGCATGGCTCAGTTACATACTTAAGTGCCTTTATTTCTTTACAAAATAGACTATGTACAGTTATGTTTTTAGATAGTTTTGAAAAATGCGTTCCCCATTTTTTTTCTGTTAATTCAGGACAAGGAACAATATAACCATCTTCTCTTACATAGAACATATTGTATCCAATGCCACAAGGGCTGGACATAATATATTTATTTTTATTTTTCGCCTCATTTACTGGATTTTCACAAAAATGCGCCATACCTGCTTTTATGCCGTGTTTTATAGACAATCTTTTTATTTTATCATTAGCTTCAAATGCTTCAGCAGGAAACAACATTTTTTTAGAGAATTTTGATTTCCCAATTGGCACAAGTAATCCAAAGCCAAGACCATCAATATTTTCCGTCTTTGCAATTTTAAATAAGTTTTCTATTTCATTCTTATTATCAACAGATAAGGTTACACTTAAATGCACAGGAGCGACAGAATGTTTTTTTAATGTTTGTATTCCTTTTAGGGTTTTTTCAAATGATCCTTGCCCCCTAATTTTATCATTTACTTCTTTAGAGCCTTCTAAGCTTATTCTATACCTATAAATCGGCACAGTTTTTATTTTTTCTAAGATCCTAGAAGTTAATAAACAGGCATTAGTAAATACTTCTATCTTAAACTTTTTTTTATGTAAATATTTTACTATTTCCACAAAGTCTGGGTTCAGCAAAGGCTCCCCCCCAAAAAGCACAGCATAAAAATTTCCTTGATCCGCAAACCAATCTATTATAACTTTGTAATCTGCAAAAGATAGTTTTTTCCCCCTAGTTTGTCCACGATTAAAGCAATGTGTACAATTAAAGTTACATGCCTGAGATAACTCCATATGCAATGTGCCAGAAAAAGAGTTTTGTGAATCATACTTGTTTTTTATTTTTTCATTTAAGTCATATCTGCTAATTAGCTTTTTATCACACAGATATTTTAATTCAAAAAACATAGGAGATAACAAAGAGAGCGTATTTTTTCGCAATAACTTTTTCAAGGTAACATTTAATTTATAATCTAGTTCATATAACTTATTTTTATTAAAATCGCAAATTTTGTTATTAACATGTATTACACCTGGATATAAGTTGTAAGAATAAACCTTTTTATAGTCTTTAATTAAGGTTTTATATGTCTCAGGGGCATAATTTGGCAACTCTAAACTTTTTGAAATCTTCTTAAATAATGGGAAAAACTCTTTTTCATTAAATTTAGAAAAAAGTTTTTGCAAAAATAAGAAATAAAAATAGCATTTATCCAAATCCCCCTCTAAAATATATTTGCCTTTAGACTTTTTATTAAACTCAAAATCTATCTCTTTTTTTGTTATTTTTAAATTTATTGTAGGATTAGAAAAGATGCTTTCCATATACCCTTGAGATAATTTGCTTAGTGAGTTAATTACATCCAACCCCTTTTTATTAAACTCTTTGATAAAGAAATCTTCCAAAGCCCCATTATTTATAAAGCAGTTCCAGAAAGTATAAATTCCATTAAGATATAATACATCTAACAAATTTAATCTAAGAAATGCCCTTCTTTTGCTTTGCTTATGTACTTCTTTCAAGGTACAACACTCTTCATACAAGAGAGAATACTCTCGAAAGCCATATTCAAGAACACTAACTAAATTAGACTTTTTTATTTTTATGAAAACCTTATGCAAATGTGATTCCAATATAGGATTATATCCTGATATTTCCGTAAGGTAATTTAAGCCTACTGGGTCTTTTGTAATTAATTCTTTCATTTGTATTCTGGGCATCGAGGATCATCTCCGTTAGCAAGTTTATACCCTAAACAGCCATAACATACATTCCAATATTTACAACCATTATTACTGCAAGAGTTTCTTAAACTAATTTTATTAGGACTATATTTAAAACCTTTATCTATTGATCCCAAGTTATACTTTTCAAATCTTAGCAAAGCACAGGGATAAGCTTCTCCATCTGGCATAATTTCTATTTTTTTATATTTGCCCTTACACATACACAAAACTTTTTCAAGTTTTGATGTTGGCACATTACTATTTGAAAAAAGATAATTATACGGAGCATCAACAATTAACAAGTCAGGTGTTTTTTTTCTAAATGTTTCAACTAAATTATAAAACTTTTTTAGACCCATAACATTATCTGAAAAATTTTTATTATAGGCTACAATAGTAGGATAATGCCATAACCAACATTTTAAATTATTTAATTTTACTAAAAAACTGCCGTAAAACAAATTTAAATTTTCACGATTTAATTTATTTATTACTGTAGTAATTGTATATTTTATTTCTGTTTTATTATCTAAATTCAATATATTTCTTTTTACTTTGCCAAAGGATGTACTTTTAGTTAATAACTCGTGATCTCTTTTAATGCCTTCTAATGAAATAGATAATTCTATTTTTTTATTAGATAATAATTTATAAAGACTTTCATTCAAAAAAGACCCATTAGTAGACAGATATACCCTCTTTACTGAAGCAATCTTAAGAAGTTTATTAATTAGATAAGTTGTTTTTTTAGCAACCTTAGGAAAAAGAGGCTCTCCACCTAAAATGTCTACTTCATAAATACATTTATCTTTTATGTATTTTATTAACAAATCTATTTGTTTGTATGTTAAAGTAGTCTTTCCTTTTTTAAAATAACAAAAACCACATGAAAAGTTGCATTTATCTGTAATATTAATAGTAATGGTAAGGGGGGCAGATAAAAGAGCTTTGCAGGGGTAATTTGTAATTTTTATAAAATCATTAGAACCGAGGTTAGATGGTAAAGATAATTCAACAAAGGAATTAAGGTATGAAATATTTCCTAACTTTTCTTTTCTAACATATACTACCATATTAATCTAACAGCCACAATGTGAGTTTTTTGCTAAAAATCCATAATCATTTAGATTAACTGATAATTCCTTTACTATTATTCCTTGTTTATTCAACTTTTGGTTAGATTTGGCTTTCTTTTCATTTTTTTCCATAAAACCACCCTAATTATTTTTAGAGTCATAAACTTTATAAATAGAAAGCCTTTGCCAAAACACAAGACAAACTAAAAA
>CAZMCX010000076.1:0-3827 GCA_964565125.1 uncultured archaeon | reverse complement strand
GCCGTATAAACTATAGCCCTTTTGTATGGCAAAAAACAAAATCAAAAGATATAAAGCCCTTCCCAAAACATCAGTGATGGTCGGCAGATCCATTCTGTAATTAATTTGGAAAACTGCCATAACAAGACCTGACAACAAGCTGACAAATGTGGCAATAGCGTAAATTCCTATGGCAAACTTTACAATATCCGGATATGGCATCAAAAACCCGATTAAAAACGCCAAACCCATAGTAAGCAAAGCAGAAAAGGTTCTGTAGACCACAACATTGCCGTAAATTTTCTCTCTGTTTTCCGGATGCTGGGACATTTCCCTGATTAAAATCGGATAAACTCCAAGATCAGCCAAAACCACAAAAAAACCGACAAAAGTAATTGCGATATTATATTGGCCATAACCAGAAGGACCCAGATAGCGGGTAAGTAAAATAGTAATAAATACAGATAAAATAGTGACAATTGCTTTGCCTATGATTTGAACTGTTGTGTTGTATGCAACTTGACGCTTGAAAGACATTTATTTTCTCTCAAATAAAATAACATTTGGGCCCGATACTGCTGTTTCAAATAAATGCTCAGATGGCTCTTCACGATTTTCCCAGCAGATATCTTTTTGCAGTAATTCTATTTTACGATAATCTTCGGGTATTTGCATTTGTCCCCAACATTGTCGCGGAATAATATATTGGGGATTTTGATCTTTGGTTAACTCATATAATTTACTATTTTCGTCGTGAATTCGATTTAATACCTTTATGTTAGTATAAAAAATAATTGGCTCCCAAGCATAATTTGTCAATACTGTATAATTTTCTTCTTTTTGATCGTTTAAATATCCGACTATTTTCTCAACCGGGCCATCATAACCATGATTTATTTCGTATAAATATGAGAAAAGCCCTAAGTTTATTGTAATATTTTTATAATATTTTGGGATCAGTAACCAATGGGGTAATTGATTAAAAAAATTGGTCAAAATAATTACAAGGATAAAAACTGCAAACAATTTATTTTTTTTAAAAAGCCAATCAAATAATACGCCTCCGAGAATAAATAAAAAAGGAAAAACGCCCAATATGTAACGAGTAAATGGGTGATAAATGGCAGCGCACGATATGAAAATTATTGAAACCGCTAAAAATACGAGCAAGAATATCTCTTTTTTGTATCTGATTAAATTTTTAATACAAAAAATAGACAAAATAAATATTATAAATGGAAATATAAAATCGTTTAAATTTTTAAAATAAAATTTCAAAGAGCTTAAAAATTGATTAAAAGTTAAAGAATCTTGCTTAATAGAAAAATAGTCAACAACAAAAAACCAAGGCAAGGTGAATAAAGACATAACAAAAAACATAAGTATAATTTTTGACAGATATTGTTTAATATTTTTGTAATTAAAAAATACAAAATGAATTAAAATTCCGAACATAGTTCCAAAAAAAGCAACAAAATTAGAGTGAAAAAGTAAAATTCCTACTAAAGAAAACCAAACCCAAGAATTTTTCTGTTTTTCTAAAAAATTTATATAAAAATGAACTAAAAGCAGTGTAAAAAACAAAATTAAAGAATAATACCTCGCCTGCCTAATGTAAACTAAAAATGGCCAAGAAAATAATGCGAGTAAGGTAGAGAAAATCGCAGCCCTCTCGCTAAATAATCTTTTTGAAAGAATATAAATAAAATAAATTGAAGCAAGACCAAATAAAACAAAAGGCAAGCGAGCCGCAAAAGTATTTTGACCGAAAATCTTTAAAAAGGGCGCTAAAATATAATACTGCAACCAGGGATGCCAGCGCCACAAATAATGATCGCTAATTATTTTAATGTCTTGACCATTTTGCTGGGTAACTAAATTTTTACCGTCCCAAGGAGAAGGGTAACCATGAATAAAAACGTTTCTTGCAATAACTGCTGTTTCCGCTTCATCTTCCCAAAGATAAACATTGCCCAAATTTTTAAATAGTAGAACCGCCGCAATAATTAAAATAAGGGCTAGTGTATATTTTTTCATAATCAGCCCTTAAAATAGCACAAAAGCAGACATCCGTCTATCTTATTGCAGACCCTTCGGGATAATAACGTAAAAATTCGTTAGAAGTAACCAAAACATCGTTCCATGTAATTCCTAAACCAGGGAAAGCATTGGGATTAGTTATCCATCTTTTAGATCCGTTTTCGATAAGATAAACATTTGGAAGTGATACTGGTCTGGCTGATTTTTTTAAATTATTACCGAAAGGATAATATCTTAAAAAATCCTCAGATACAACGGCTAAGTCTTCCCACTTAAAACCCCAGTTATTAAAAGTCCCTGAATCGGGTATGTGTTTTCTCATATTTTGATCCATCAAATAAACTTGCGGAGAACTTGCGCCTTTAGCAATACGTTTTAAAGTATTTCCGGACGATCTGTGATTTAGAAAATTATTCGTAACAACAACCAAATCTTCCCATCTAAATCCCCAGTTTTCAAAAATATCAGGACTTATGACGTGTTTTTTAAGGCCTTGATCTATTAAATAAACTTCCGGCCCGCTTCCTTTTGCTATCCTTTTTAATGGTTTCCCTGATGGAAGACTGTTCAGTAAACTGTCGGACAAAATGCAAAGCTCGCTCCATTTAAAACCCCAATTATCAAATATGTCTTGATTCATTATATGTTTTTTTTCACCACTATCTACCATATATACAGGAGCTCCGCTTCCCTTAATAAGATCTGAAAATATCAATCCCGTAGAAAAAGAATTTATTAAATCTTCCGAATTTATTACATCTTGCCAAGAAAAATTCCACTGATAAAATGATTCTGAATTAATTATATGTCTTTTTTTGCCGCTTTCGACAACATAAACCGGGGCACCAGAGCCCTTAATTAAATATGCTATAGTTGCGCCTTCTGGTTTAATATTTATTACACTTTGTGGCAATAAAGAAGCAGAAGATAAATCTATGCTGTATTTTGTTGCAGCATCTTGATTTAAAACCCATTTTCTCTGCCCATTTATTATCTTATATACTTGCCCAGAATTGTTCTTTACAATTTGTTTTAATGTATTTCCAGAAGGAATACTGTTGCATACCTCTTGTGATATATTTACAACATTTGCAAAACTATATCCCCATGCCGTTAATGTATCAGGAGAATCAACATGGTATTTAGTTCCATCTTTTAATAAATAAACTTCTGGGGTCCCTGTTGCTTGAACAATGCCAACTATGTCTTGAGGGCTTCCACCAAACCAATTTCTGTAAAAATTATAAAAATTATAATTACCGTTATAAATGTATGGCGTATAAATATATAAAACAGCGGTAGCGCGATTTGATAGATAAACATTAGTATAACCAGCTCTGCCCGAATCTGTTTGAATCGAAACAGTTTGCCCTACATGTCTCGAAGGAACCCCCCCTGCGTCAAATTTTGCACGGTACCACGAAGCTGCAAAATGAATCTGTGCGCCAAAACCAGCATATTGCGTACACCAACCTCCATCTGCAGCACAACCGGAATATGCTCCATATCCCATTGCCCAATCAAGATGGTGCTGTGAAGGGTTTGACAAAGTGATTAAGCTCATCTCTTTTTGCAAAGTTACCATTAAAACCTGTGGGTTTATGCCATGCTCTTGAGCCTCATAATAAATCCACTCTGCCCCGCTTCGATTTGCTGGACCCCAAGTCATTCTATATCCAGCAAGATAGGATCCTTTTGAAATTAGAAAATCCTGAATTTGCCGTAAGGACATTGAATTCGCATTAATAAAGTCCCCGTCTGATATTAAACTCTCATACCACTCGAGCGCTTGTGCTTTTTCCGGTTTT